>JBOGSY010000007.1:0-18389 GCA_050691915.1 Candidatus Limnocylindria bacterium
GGCCGCCGACGGTGCAGCGGTGCTGGAGCACGCCCCGAACGCAGCGCGGCAGGCGATCGACAACGGGGCCTTTCGAGAGGGGATCGCACAGCTGCGGCGCGCGCTTCGCTTCGCCACCAGGGCCGATCCGCTGCAGGCGGATCTGCTGGAGCGGCTGGGCGACGCCGAGATGGTGATCGCCAACGGGGTCGAAGCCGACGAGGCGTGGACCGAGGCGCTGGCCATCCGCCGGGCCAGCGGCAATGACCCCCGCCTCGTGGGCGACCTCATGCGACGCATCTCGCGATCCGCGATGTGGCGTGCCGACTTCCCGCGGGCCATGGCGCTGGCGGAAGAGGCCGTGGCCACGCTGGAGCCGCTCGGCGAGAGCCGAGAGCTGGCGATGGCCTACGCCGGGCTGTCCGGGCAGCAGATGATGGAGGCACGCTCCCAGGAGGCGATCAGCTGGGGGGAGCGCGCGCTGGCGATGGCCGAGCGGCTCGACGACGCAGAGGCCCGCGTGACGGCGCTGAACAACATCGGCTGCGCACAGGTCGGCCTGGGGATCGAAGATGGGATCCGCCAGCTCGAGCGCAGCCTCAGCCTCTCGCGCGCCGGAGGGCTCTGGTTCGCGGCCTACCGGGCACTCTTCAACCTGGCCGCCTCGACGTCGCAGATGTATCTCCTGCAGCGTGCGGAGGCATACTTCGACGAGCTTGAGCAGTTCGCGGCCGGAACCGAGGTGCTGAGCTGCAACGTGGACGCCAACCGCGCCGAAGTGCTGCTCGCCATGGGCCGCTGGGACGAGGCGGAAGCCTGCGCGGGCAACGCGCACCGCGTGGTGGACGGGTCACTGGACCCGCTCGACTCGGCCACCGCCTACTCGGTGCTGGCCCGCATCGAAGCCCGGCGCGGCGGACCCATGGCCGAGGCCTACGTGGAACGCGCGGCCGACCTCCTCAAGGAGACCAGGGACCTGTACCGAACCTGGTACGTCGTCTGCGTGCGAGCCGAGATGGCCTGGCTTGCGGGCGAGATGGGCCCGGTGCTGCCGCGGCTGCGCGCCCTGTTCGATCGCGCGGTGACCGCCCGCGATCCGTGGGTGACCGCCGAGATCGCCCGCTGGCTGCAGCGCGCCGGAGCGCTGCCGGCGGAGGTGCCGAACACCGCGGGACCGCACCGGCTGGCGATCGCCGGGGATGGGCCCGGCGCGGTGGAGGCGTGGCGCGCGCGGGGAAACCCGTACGAGACGGCGCTGGCGCTCCTCGACCTGGACGACCCGGCGGCTGTCCGCGAGGCCCACGACATCCTTTCCCGCCTGGGTGCCACGGCCGTCCTGCCGAAGGTGGCCCAGCGCCTGCGCGAGCTCGGGGCGCCCGTACCGCGCGGGCCACGTCCCTCCACGAACGGGCACGTCGCCGGGCTGACCGAACGCGAGGCCGAGGTGGCCGGCCTGCTGGCGGAGGGCCTCTCCAACCGCGAGATCGCCCAGCGCCTGGTGCTGTCGGAGAGGACGGTGGGCCATCACGTCTCCGCCGTGCTTGGCAAGCTGGGTGCGCGGCGCCGCGCGGAGGTCGCCGCGCGCCTTCCCACGGCGGACACCACCGGCCGAGGCGCGTAGCCTCCGCACGGGTATGGACCGATGCGCCGTGCCGGCGTATCGTCCGGCGTCATGGAGCAGTCGATCACCTGATGGCCGTCTCGCCCGCCGTCGGCGGGTCGTCGCGGCCGATGCCGTCCGCGGCACCTGGTGGCACCGACGACCGCCCGCCGCTCATCGAGCGCGAGGCCCCGCTGGCCGAGCTCGCGTCGTGCCTGACCGACGCGCTGGCCGGGATCGGTCGCTTCGTTCTGGTGCGCGGCGAGGCGGGCATCGGCAAGAGCGCGCTGGTCGAGCGCTTCGTCGCCGCGCTGCCCCCCGAGATCCCCCTGCTGTCGGGCATCTGTGACGGGGTGGGGACGCCGAAGCCGTTCGGGCCGCTCCACGACATCGGCGACCGCCTGGGCGCCGAGCTGATCACGCTCCTCGACGCCCACGCCGAGCGCCACGCGGTCAGCGCCTGGGTGATGGATCGGCTGGCCACCTTGCAGCCGGCGGCCCTGGTCATCGAGGATGTGCAGTGGGCGGACGAGGCGACCATCGAGCTCCTGACCTTCCTGGCGCGGCGAGCGGATGGGATGGGTCTCCTCGTCGTGGCGACGTTCCGTGACGAGGATCCGCTGCCGCCACCGGTACGCCGCTTCCTCGGCCAGCTGGCCGGCATGAATGCGGTGCGGCAGCTGGTCGTGCAGCCGCTGAGCCCGGATGGGGTGGCTCGCATGGCGGCCGACGGCACGGCCGACCCGGATGAGCTGTATCGGCTCACGTCCGGCAACCCGTTCTTCGTCAGCCAGGTGCTGGCTGCCGGAGAGGATCGGGTGCCGGTGTCCATCGCCGACGCGCTGCGGGCGCGGCTTGATCGCCTTTCGCCCCGAGCGCTTTCGGCCCTGGAGGCGGCGGCCATCATCGGATCCCGCAGCGAGCCATGGCTGCTGGCCGCCGTGGCCGCCGAGGACGTGCTCGGCGCGGACGAATGCCACGAGGCTGGCCTCCTGGCCAGGGGCGAGGTCGTTGCCTTCCGCCACGAGCTGACGCGGCTGGCGGTCCTGGAGGTGCTCCCCGTCTTCCGGGGCATCGGCCTGCATCGCCGCACGCTCGACGCCCTGCTGCGAGGTGGCTCGACGGATGACGCGCGCCTGGCCCATCACGCTGAAGGAGCCGCCGAGGGCGCCGCGGTCCTGCACCACGCCGTCGCCGCCGGCGAGGCTGCCATGCGCGTGGGGGCGAACCACGAGGCGGTCGCCCAGCTCCGGCGGGCCGTGCGCTTCCTGGACCAGGCGCAGGAGGCGACCCGGGCTCGCATCCTGGAGCTGCTGGCCACCGCCCTCTACTCCGTCAACCGGCTCCCCGAGGCCTATGAGGTGCGACAGCGGGCGTTGGAGGCGCGGGTCCGGATGGGCGACGCGCTGCTCAGCGCGGACAACGAGCGCGAGCTCGGCAAGCTCGCCTTCTGGCGGGGCGACGGTACCGAGGGACGTGAGCGCGTGGCACGCTCGCGCGAGCTGCTCGAGCCACTCGGTGAGACGCGCGTACTGGCCATGACTTACGCGACCAGCGGCGGGATGGAGGTCGGCCGCGATACCGAGGCGGCCCGCTCCTGGCTCCAGCGGGCGCTGGACATGGGCCGGCGCCTGGGCGACGCAGAGGTGGAAGCCGTGGCCCTCAACAACCTCGGCAGCATGGCCCTCATGGAGGGAAACCTCGCCGGCGAGGACCAGCTGCTCGAGAGCCTGCGAATCTCGCAGGAGCACGGGCTCTTCGAGCGCGCTCACACGGCCATGTTCAACCTCGCCGGCCTCCTCGCCGATGCGCGGGAGCCCGTTCGAGCCGAGAAGTACCTGGCCCAGCTGCTCGATTACGTATCCGGCGTGCAGATCGAACGCTGCAACCTGGACTGCACGCTGGCGCGGCTCCAGCTGGAGACGGGCGCGTGGGCCGATGCCGAGCGCCACGCGAGCGTGGCGCTGGAGTACGCGCGCACGCCCTCGGACGACCAGGCCCTGGCCCTCACCACGCTCGCCACGCTCGCCATCCGGCGCGGCGCCGGGGAGTGGAGGGATCTCCTCGACCAGGCCGAGCGGATCGTCTCCGGCTACGGCGACTATGGATTCCTCGCCCCGATCGTGCGGGCGCGCGCCGAGGCCGCGTGGCTGGACGGGTCGCTGGCTGACCTGCGGCCGCGGCTCCGCGAAGCCGCGGACTGGGCGACCCAGATCGGCAGCCCCTGGAGCCGCGGGGAATTCACCTGGTGGCTGCGGCTCGCCGGGGCGCGGATCGACCGCCTGCCGGAAGGACAGCTCGCGGAGCCGTACCGGCTCGCCCTGAAGGGTGAGCGACGCGCAGCAGCCGCCGACTTCGATCGTCGTGGACTCCGCTTCGAGGCCGCGCTGATGCTGGCCGCGAGCGACGACGAGACTGAGCTGCGCGGAGCGCACGAGCGGTTCATGGCACTCGGCGCGGACGCCGCCGCTCGCAAGATGGTGGACTCCCTGCGCCGCATCGGCGCCACCGCCCCCCGGGGGCCGCGGCCCACCACCCGCTCGCACCCATCCGGACTCACTGGGCGCGAGGCGGAGATCGCGCGGCTCATCGGTGAGGGGCTCTCGAACGCGGAGATCGCCGGGCGCCTCGTCCTGTCACCGAGGACCGTCGCGCACCACGTCTCGGCCGTGCTCGGGAAGCTGGAGGTCCGCAGCCGAGCTGCGGTGGCCGCAGCCCTGGCAGGAGTGGCTCCCGAGCAGGGGTAGCCCGCGCCAATCTGGGCATCGGTTCCACCCAAGTTAGGCAGATCTCCCGATGTGGTGGGCCGGGCACGACCCCGATCCTCCTGGGGAAAGGAGGATCCGCATGCCGCTCTTCATGGACATGCACAACATCGACGGTGGCGTCGCGGTCAAGGACGTCGCCCAGGCTCACATGGCCGACCTGCAGACGCAGGACCTCTACGGCGTCCGCTACCTGCGCTACTGGGTCGACGAGGGACAGGGAAAGATCTTCTGTCTCGTCGACGCGCCGAGCACCGACGCCGCGAATCGCGTCCACCGCGAGGCTCACGGCCTGGTTGCCGATGCGATCTACCCCGTTCTGGAAGGGCAGTGAGCCGCGATCCACGGACGCGCAGCCCTCATCGACGCACCCCATCAAAGGAGATCCAGTGAAGCGAGTTGCCCTGGCCGCGCTGCTGGCGTCGGCCCTGACCATCTCGGTCGCGAGCGTTGCCTCCGCCCACGACGAGTCGACCTGCAGCAACCTGTTCGGGTATCCGCACGGCTACCACATCGTCGCCGATTACGTGACCGGGCTCGGGAGCGAGTTCCTGGGCGGGGCCGGCATCGCCTGGCCGCCGCGCGAGGTCAACGCATCCGGTGGCGCTGCCCTGCCAGGCGGCCCCGGACCGGCGTTCCACTTCGTCCTGGGCGTGGCCCCGGGAGCATCGTTCTGCAACGACTCGAATTCCCCGGGCGCGCACTTCTAGCGAGTGGGCGGGCGGCGCGGCGAGCGCCGCCCGCGCCCACGCACCGCGGGCCGGCCGCGTCACGGCGGGCCTTACCCCGGTTCCGGAGGTCGCACCTCTCCCCGGCGAACGAGCACGGACGGGCGGGTTGCGCGCCAGTCGTAGTCTGCGACCCGCTCCCCGGCGCCCAGCAAGCCGACCTCGCGCAGCCAGGCGTCGTTGTACAGCTTGCCGACGTAGTTCCGGCCGCTGTCCGGCAGGATGACCACGAACAGGGCGTCGGGGTCATCGAGGTCACGGGCCACCTGCAGCGCGGCCCACAGCGCGGTGCCGCACGACTCGCCCATCAGGATCCCCTCGGCCGCGGTCGCCTGGCGGGCGGTGAGCATGGAGTCACGATCGCTCACCCGGATGACGAGGTCGCAGGCGTCCGGGTCGTAGGTGGCCGGCCAGAAGTCCTCGCCAATGCCCTCGGTCAGGTAGGGGTGCGGGGCCGCGCCCGAGTAGACGCTTCCGTCCGGGTCGGCGCCCACCACCTGGATGGCGGGGTTACGCTCGCTGAGGAAACGGCCCACGCCGCTGACCGTGCCACCGGTGCCCAGCGCGATCACGACGTGGGTCACCCGGCCGCCGGTCGCATCCCAGATCTCGGGCCCGGTGGTCAGGTAGTGCGCTTCGGGGTTCGCCGGATTGGCGTACTGGTCCGGCTTCCACCCTCCCGGGGTCTCGCGCGCCAGGCGGTCCGACACCCGGTAGTACGAGCGCTCGTCGTCCGCCGCCACGTCGGTGGGGCAGATCACGACCTCCGCCCCGTAGGCTTGCAGCAGGGCGCGCTTCTCCTCCGACTGCTTGTCGGCCATGACGAAGATGCAGCGGTAGCCCTTGACCGCCGCCGCCATGGCGAGGCCGATGCCGGTGTTGCCGCTGGTCGCCTCCACGATCACGCCGCCGGGTCGCAGCAGGCCGGCGCGCTCCGCGGCCTCGATCATAGGCAGCGCGATCCGGTCCTTCACCGATCCGCCAGGGTTCATGTGCTCCAGCTTGGCCACCAGCCGCGGCGTCAGTCCCGCCGCTAGGCGGTCCAGCGCCACCAGCGGAGTCCCGCCCACGGCAGCGGTGACATCGGGCAGGATGCCCGCCCGCTCAGCCAGCGCCTGGCTCCGCGGCGGTTTCGGAGGCCGGGGCCTCCGCATCGGTCCCGCGCCTTTCGTGCATCCAGGCGCCGGGCGTGCCCCACCCCCGGCGGTGCCGCAGCCAGAGCACAGCACCGGCCAGGACGAAGGTGAGGACGCCGATCCAGATGGCGGTCGGGATGCCGGCGATCACCCAGTTTTCCACCCGGAACGGCTCGAGCGCGGTTCGGACCACGCCGTACCACATCAGGTACATGAGCAGCACGTCGCCGTCGTACAGGCGATGGGCGAAGCGGCGCGCGATCCACAGGATCAGGGCCAGGCCCACCAGGTTGAGCAGCCCCTCGTAGGCGAACAGGGGATGGAAGCGGGTGGTGTCGAGCGGGAAGGCGTTGAGGTTGGCCCACTCGCCGACGCGGTGCATGTCGTCGATGGGGATCCCCCATGGCAGCGTGGTCGGCGGGCCGTAGAGCTCCTGGTTCACGAAGTTGCCCAGGCGGCCCACCGCCTGGCCCAGCAGCACCGCCGAGGCGAAGATGTCCAGCCAGCGCAGCGTGTTCAGCTTCGCCGAGCGCGTGTAGAGCCAGATGGCCAGGACTCCGCCCCCCACCGCGCCGGAGATGGCCAGGCCGCCCAGCCAGATCTGCGGGATCTGCTCCAGGTGGGTGGAGTAGTAGTCCCACTGGTGGATGACGTGATACAGCCGGGCACCGATCACGCCCAGCACCAGGACCGGCAGCAGCATCGACCAGCCGAGCTCCGGATCCTCGCCCCGGCGACGCGCCTCCATGGTGCCCACCGCTCCGGCCAGGAGCACGGCGGTGGCGATGATGATTCCGTACCAGTGGACCTCGATGAAGCCCAGGTCGATGGCGATGGGGTCGATCACGCGGCCGATGATACCCGCCGGCCCCGGCGGCCGTCGGGCGCCGGCCTTGGGTTGCCGTGGCCTCCCGTAGCCTGACCGCAGTGTCCTGCAGCGAAGATGCCCTCACGCGGCCTGCCGGCGCGTATCGTCGGCGAGTCACCGCCAGCCAGGAGAACCACGCACATGGCGCACCCAGCCGCCGCGCCGGCAGAGCACAAGGGTCAGGCCGTGCTTCCCTTCCGCCAGCTGCTGACGCTGTCCATCTACTGGCTCGGGATCCAGACCATCTGGGGTGGCCTGAACACCATCGTGGTGCCCGCTCGCCTGGAGGGCATCAACCCGGGCGCAGCGGGCACCCTGATGGGCGTCCTCCTGATCGCCGGCGCGGTGGCCGCCATCGTGGTGCAGCCGACAGTCGGCGTGATCAGCGACTACACCATGACCCGCTGGGGACGCCGCAAGCCGTACATCGTGATCGGGACCGTCTTCGACATGGTCTTCCTGGCGGGCCTGGCGTTCTCGAACGAGTTCGTCGCCATCCTGGCGCTCTACTTCCTGCTGCAGGTCAGCTCCAACTTCGCCCAGGGACCGTTCCAGGGCTATGTGCCGGACCTCGTTCCGGCACGGCAGGTCGGCATGGCCAGCGGTCTGATGGGCCTGATGCTGACCATCGGCACGATCGTGGGCGTCGGCCTGGCTACCGTGGGCGGCGGGGTGGTGGGCGAGCCACTGACCGTGATCTCGCTTGGCGTCGTGGAGTTCGCGACCATGGTCTTCCTGGTCCGTGGCGTGGACGAGGGCCGGGCGGCCCCGCCGCGGACGCGACCCTGGCTCCAGGTCGCGCTCTCCGCCTGGGGTCGCGACATCCTCGCCGAGCGCGACGTCCTGTGGCTCCTGCTCGTGCGGCTCCTGTTCCTGGGGGCCTTCAACGCCACCGTCTTCGCGTTCCTGTACTTCAGCCGGTCCCACGGGCTGGGGGAGCAGGAAGCCAAGGGCACCGTCTTTCTGGCGACCGCGATCGTGGGCAGCATGACTCTGCTCTCCGTCCTGCCCGGCGCGCGCCTGTCGGACCGATTCGGCCGCCGCCCCGTCATCTGGGTGGCCGCCGCCATCGCCACCGCCGGCCTGCTGGGGGTCGTGGTCGCCCCCACCCGCGAGATCGCGATCGCCGCCTGGGTGCCCTTCGGGATCGGCATCGGTGCCTTCCTGTCCGCCGACTGGGCCCTGATGACCGATGTCATCCCCAAGGCCGCCAGCGGGCGCTACATGGGCATCCTGAACGCCGGCACCGCCATGGCGGGCCCCGTCTACGCGGCCGTGGGGGGACCGGTCCTGGACCTGGTGTCCGCGGCCAGCGGCGATCCGGCGGCAGGCCCGCGCGCCGCCATGCTGGTGGCTGCCTTCTTCGTGGTGGCCTCCGCCCTGGCCCTGACCCGCGTCAATCCCACCCGTCGGGAGGACGATGGCGCGCCCTCGACGGTGGTGCTCGCGGCGTGACCGCGGCGGGCGATCGGGCGCGGCGCACCGGGCCGCGGGAGCTCAGCGTGCGGGTCGACGGCCGCTACCGGCTGCTGTGGGCCGCGAACCGCATCCTGGTCCGTGCCCTGTTCGACGTGCGCATCGCCGGGATGGAGCGGTGGCCGCCGCCCCCCTTCTGCCTGGTCGCCAACCACCACAACGGCTGGGACCCGATGCTGGTGCTGGCCGTGGCGCCGCTGGAGCCGCGGATCACCTGGTTCGGCCCAAGGGAGGCGGACTTCTCGCGCGGCGTCAGGAATCGGGTGATGGCCTTCTTCGGCGGCGTGATCCCGTACCACCCCGAGATGACGACGCTCACCTCGGCGGTCCGCGCCGTGCGGCGCGTCTTCGCCGCCGGCGGGGTGCTGGGCATCTTCGCGGAGGGGACGGTGGGCTTCCGCGAGACGGAGCTGCTCCCGTTCGAGGATGGGGCGGTCGCCTTCGCCACCTCGGCGGCCGTGCCCATCGTGCCGTGCGTCGTGGTGGGTAGCACGCAGCTGTGGTTCCGGCGACGGGTCGAGATCCGCTGCGGCGACCCGATCCCGACCGACGGCGCGCGCAGCCGCGAGGGCCGCGCCGCGCTGGAGGAGCGTGTTCGCCACGCGATGGCCGCGCTCATGCCGGACCGTGAGCCGCGCCCGCCACGACGGCGCCCGCTGCGCCGGATCGGTGACATCCTGACCGGTCCCCGGGACCTGGCCCGTCGTCGGGAGGAGCTGGGCGAGTAGGTGGACCCGGTAGCATCGGCCCGGATGCTCCCGCTGATCTGGACCCTGTTCGCCGTGTCGACCGTTGGCGGCTTCCTGGTGATCGCCGCCTACTGGCTTGACGTGCAGGACCGTCCGGACCTGTCGTTCCGCGCGCGGATGACCTGGTCGCTGGGGGTGCTCGCCTTCCCGTTGGCCATCCCCGCCTACGCCTTCCTGGGCGGCCCGGGCTGGCCGGGGTTCCTGCGAGCCGCCTCGCTGCTGCCGGCCTTCGCCCTGGTCCTCTTCTTCGGCTTCTACTACGAGGTGTTCAGCTAGGGACCGACGCCAACCGGAATCCCGGCATCGGCGCGCGGCGCCGGCTCGGGAAGCGGCACGTCCTTGGCGGCGGTCGCCTGCCGCTCGGTCCGGCCATGCGGCCTATCATCGGGCCATGACGACAACCGTGCGCGGCGTCGACGCCGCCCTCGCCTACCTTCGCGAGCACGCGGAGGACCACCTGCGTGGCCTCGATGAGTTCCTGCGCATCGAGTCCGTCAGTGCGGATCCCGACCGCCGCGGCGAAGTGCGTCGCACCGCGCAGTGGGTCGCGGACGAGCTGACCCGCATCGGGGCCGAGCACGCGCAGCTGCACGAGACCAGCGGCCACCCGATCGTGACCGCCGACTGGCTGCACGCCGGCGGGGACGCTCCCACCATCCTGGTCTACTGCCACTACGACGTCCAGCCGCCGGACCCGCTGGACGAGTGGGTGCGGCCGCCGTTCGAACCGCGCTACGAGGACGACATCGTCTACGCCCGCGGGTCGGGCGACGACAAGGGGCAGCTCTTCATGCACCTGAAGGCCGCCGAGGCCTGGCTGCGGGGGGCCGGCGCGCTGCCGGTCAACCTGCGTTTCTTCTTCGAGGGCGACGAGGAGGTGGGCAGCCTCCCGGTCGAGGAGTTCATCGCGGCCCGCCCCGAGCTCCTGGAGGCAGATGTCTGCGTCGTCTCGGACACCGACATGCAGGACGACGAGGGTACGCCGGCCATCACCTACGGGCTGCGCGGGATCGCCTACTGGGAGGTCAAGGTCTTCGGGCCGTTCCAGGACGTGCACTCCGGCTCCTACGGAGGCGGCGTGGAGAACCCCGCCAACGTGCTCGTCCGGCTGCTGGCCGGGCTGACCGATGCCGACGGCAGGGTGGCGGTTCCCGGCTTCTACGATCGGGTCCGTGACCTGACCGAGGCTGAGCACCGGGCCTTTGCGGCCCTACCGCTGGATGCCGACGATTGGGCGCGGCGCCTGGGGGTGCCCGGGCCGATGGACGGGGAGTCGGGCTACACGCTGCTCGAGCGGCTCTCGGCCCGTCCCACCTTCGACGTCAACGGGCTGTGGGGTGGCTACAGCGGCGAGGGGTCCAAGACCATCATCCCGGCCTGGGCCGCGGCCAAGTTCAGCACGCGGCTGGTTCCCGACCAGGATCATCGCGAGATCGAGCGGCTGGTGGTGGAGCACCTCCAGCGCGCCGCGCCGCCCACGGTCCGGGTCGAGGTCAAGGTCATCCACGGGGGGCAGCCGGCCATCACCCCGCTCGACCACCCGGCCGTGCGCCTGGCCGCCGTCGCCCTGCGGGACGCCTTCGGCCGGGACCCGCTCTTCCACCGGTCCGGCGGGTCGATCCCGGTGGTCGCCGCCCTGGAGGCCGGGCTGGGGCTCAAGACCGTCATGGTCGGCTTCGCGTCGCCGAATGGCAACTTCCACGCGCCCAACGAGTGGCTGCCGCTCGCCAACTACCGCGGCGGGATGGACGCCATCGTGCGGATCTGGGACCAGCTCGGCCGCTCGAACCCGGCGGAGCTGCGGGGGGCCTGAGGCCGGTGACGAACGACCGGCAGCCACGGGGCGGCACCGACGATCCGTGGCTGCCACTGGGCGCCGCGGCGCGGCTGGTCGGCGTGGGGCACGACACCCTCCGCCGCTGGGCGGACGGGGGCAAGGTGGAGAGCTACACCACCCCCGGCGGCCACCGCCGCTTCCTCCGGTCGAGCCTGGAGGCGATGGTCAACGCCCCGCGCCGCCACCGCTACGGCGTGGAGCGGCTGGCGGGATCGGCGGTCACGATCTCCGGCGACGTCCACCGCCGCATGCAGCGCGGTGGCCCCGCCGGCCAGCCGTGGCGCGCCCGGCTCAGCGCCGCGCAGCGCGACGACTTCCGGCGCTGGGGCCAGCGGACCTTCCAGCTGGTGATCGACTACGTCGCCGCGGCCAGGCGCGCCGAGCGCGAGCTGCTGCTGGGCGAGGCGGAGAAGATGGGGGCCCTGTACGGGGCCGAGGCATCGCGCGCCGGCCTGTCGCTGGCCGAGGCGGTGGAGGCCTTCCTCTTCTACCGCTCGCCGGTGCTGGAGGCGATCGCCGCGCATCTCCGCCGCCGGGCGGCGGACGTCTCCGACGTGACCGCGGCCTATCGCGAGGCGACAGCCGCCATCGACGGGGTGCTCACCGCCCTGGTCAGCTCGTACCGCTCGTCCTGACCGGCGCCTACTCGACCAGGAAGAGCTCGCGGCTGGTGAGGTTGAGGCGCTCGCCGCCGTCCGCGGTGCAGACCAGGATGTCCTCGATCCGCGCTCCCCAGCGTCCCTCCAGGTAGATCCCCGGCTCCACGCTGAAGGCGTTGCCCGGCTCCAGCGGGGCCAGGTTGCCGGAGACCAGGTACGGCTCTTCGTGGGTCGCGATCCCGATGCCATGCCCGCAGCGGTGGATGAACCGATCGCCGTAGCCGGCCTCCGCGATGACCCGCCGGGCGGCATCGTCGACCGCCTCGGCCGGGACGCCCGGGCCGACCGCATCGCAGGCCGCCTGCTGGGCCTGGCGCAGAACTTCGTACAAGGTCGCGAACTCGGCCGGGGGCTGGCCGACGAAGGCGGTGCGGGTCGTGTCACTGCAGTACCCGGCCCGGGTGCCGCCGATGTCCAGCACGATCGCGTCCCCCGCCTGGATGACCCGCGCCCCGGCCTCGTGGTGCGGGCTGGCTGAGTTCGGGCCCGACGCCACGATCGCGAAGTCGGCGGTGTCGTTGCCGGCGGCCAGCAGCAGCTGGTTGATGCGGGCCGACACCTCTGCCTCGGATCGGCCGGAGAGGCGCTCGGAGGTGATGGCGGTCATGGCCCGGTCGGCGGCGGTCGCGGCGGCCCGCAGCCGCTCGATCTCCTCCCGCCCCTTGACCCGCCGCAGGGCGGACAGGGTGGGGCCCGCCTCGACTAGCTCCAGCGGGTCCAGGTGGGCGCGCAGGCGCAGGACGAAGCTCGCCCACATCTGGTCCTGGACGGCGACTCGGCCGGCGGCGCCCTCCAGCAGGCCGCGGACCAGGAGGAAGGGGTCATCGGTCTCGTCCCAGGGCAGGAGCTCCACGGTCGCTGTCAGCTCGCCCAGCTGGTGCCGCGCCAGCGGCTCTTCCAGGCGTGGCAGGACCAGGCTCGGCCGGCCCCCGGCGGGCAGCACCAGGCAGGTCAGGCGCTCGAGCGCCGGCGCCCGATAGCCGAGCAGGTAGCCGTAGTCCGGCGACGGGGTCACCAGCAGGGCCGACAGCCCTCGCGCCTTCGCCTCGGCGGCTGCCTGCTGCAGGCGCCGGCGATGGACCGATGGGGCGAACGGCTCGGCGGCGGCCGGGACCAGGGTCATGGGCGACAGCCTACTCGACCGCCCTGCGGCAGCGTCAGCGGGACCTCCGTCGCGGCGCCGTCGCGGATGCGCCAGGCCCGCAGGGAGCGGGAGGGCGGGACCTCGGAGTCGGCCAGCGAGACGAGCAGGTAGATGGCGTCCGGGTACATGGCGGCCCGGCGGTCGGTCGGCGAGGGGACCGCCGGCGAGCGGGTGTGCGAGTGGAAGATGGCCACCAGGTCCTCACCCGCATCGTCGATGGCGTACGTGATGCGCACCAGGTCCTCCGAGTGGACGCTGTAGCGCAGCGGGGACGCCTCGGCGTTGCGCGCCGGGTGAAAGGTGGTGGCCAGCCCCTCGGCCGCAGAGCCGGAGAGGATGCCGCAGGCCTCGTTGGGCAGCTCGCGCCGGGCGTGGGCCAGCAGCAGCTCGGTCACCGCCGCCGGGAGCGACAGGCCGGCCGCCGTCACCACAGCAGCGACCCGCTCAGCTCCGCCTCCAGCTCGTCGAGGTCGCGGGTCCAGAGGCCGGTGGACATGTACTTCCAGCCGCCGTCGGCCAGGAGCAGGACCACGTTGCCGCCGTCCATCTCGGCCGCAACCCGCAGCGCGACGTGGACCGCCGCACCGGACGACAGGCCGGCGAAGATGCCCTCGGACCGCATCAGCGAGCGGAGCCCGATCAGCGCATCGCGGTTGCCGACCAGGTAGCGATCATCGAGCACCGACTCGTCCAGCACCGGGGGCACGAAGCCATCGTCCAGCGAGCGGAGCCCCTGCACCTGCTCTCCGGGGAGCGGCTCCGCGGCGACCACCCGCACCCCCGGCCGCTCGCGCTTCAGGTGGCGCCCCACGCCGGTCAGGGTGCCGCCGGTACCCAGCCCCGCGACGAAGACGTCCACCTCCGGCACGGCGGCCAGGATCTCCGGTCCGGTGCCGCGCTCGTGGGCCAGCGGGTTGGCCTGGTTGCCGTACTGGTATGGCATGAAGAGGTCCGGGTCGGCGGCGGCCAGCTGCTGGGCCAGCCGGATGGCGCCGTTGCTGCCCTCCGCCCCGGGCGAGTACACGATCTCGGCCCCGTACAGCCGCAGCAGCTCGGAGCGCTCCCGGGTGGTGTTGTCCGGCATCACGATCCGGACCGGGTGGCCGAGCGGGGCACCGATCATGGCCAGGCTGATGCCCGTGTTCCCGCTGGACGGCTCCAGGATCGCCTGGCCAGGGCGCAGCGAACCGTCGGCGCGGGCCTGCTCGATCATGGCCCGGGCGATGCGATCCTTGACCGATCCGGACGGGTTCGCGCCCTCCAGCTTGGCGAAGAGGCGGGTCCCCGAGGCCGGGACCATCCGGCGCAGCTCCACCATCGGCGTGCCGCCGATGGCCGCGACCAGGTCCGGGTAGCTGCCCGCGGTGGTGGCCGACGCGGCGGAAGGCATCGGCCCGCAGCCTAGCGCCGGCCGCCGGCCATGGCGGGCAGCAGGATGACGGTGTCGGCGGGGCCCACCGCGGTCTCCATGCCCTCGCGGTAGCGTACGTCGCGATCGTTGACGTAGACGTTCACGAACGGGCTTAGGTGGCCGTCCTGGGTGACCCGGTCGCGCAGCGCCGGATAGGCCGCGAACAGGTCGGCCAGCACCTCGGCCACGGTGGAGCCGGTGGCCTCCACCGTCCGGCTGCCGCCGACGTTCTCGCGCAGGACGGGTGGGATCCTGACGGTGCTCACGTTGCGCTCTCCTGCTGCTCAGTGCCGGTGGGCTCGGTGGATGGGTCATGCCGAGGCAGACTAGCCATGGCTGACCGCGACCCCCGCGGCCTCGGCCGCCGCCCCCTCCCCCCGCGCCCAGGGCGATCCCTCGCCACAGGCCGGGCAGGCCGGGTCGCGCCAGACGCGGACCTCGCTGAACTCGGTGGACTGGGCGTCGAACATCAGCAGCCGCCCGGCCAGCGTCTCCCCAACGCCCAGCAGCAGCTTGAAGACCTCGTTGGCCTGCAGCATCCCGGCGATGCCGGGCAGGACGCCCAGCACCCCGGCCACGGCGCAGGCGGGCGCCAGCTCCTCCGGCGGCTGGGTGGGGTACATGCAGCGGTAGCAGGGTCCCGCGAACGGGACGAAGGTGGTCACCTGGCCGTCCCAGCGGTAGATCGAACCGTGCACCACCGGCTTGCGCAGCTTGACGGCGGCGTCGTTGAGGACGTAGCGGGTGTCGAAGTTGTCGGTCCCGTCCACGATCACGTCGTAGCCGGCGATCAGGCGATCGACGTTCTCCGCCGACAGCCGCTCGCGGTGCTCGACGACCTGCGTCTCCGGGTTGAGCGCCTGCAGGCTGATCCGGGCCGAGGCCGTCTTGGGCTGACCGATGCGCTCCACGGTGTGGACCACCTGGCGCTGCAGGTTCGACTCGTCGACCAGGTCGTCGTCCACCAGGCCGATGGTGCCGATGCCGGAGGCCGCCAGGTAGAGCGCCACCGGCGAGCCCAGTCCGCCGGCGCCGATGAGCAGGACCCGGGAGTCGAGCAGCCTGCGCTGCCCCTCCTGGCCGATCTCCGGGATCAGCGTCTGGCGGCTGTAGCGTCGCTGCTGGGCCGGGGTCAGCAGCTGGCGGGCGGTCTCCCACGCGCCGCCGGCACGGGCCCACTCGTCGATGACGAAGGCCATGTTGGCCAGGTCGGTGTAGCCCTGCTGGGCGAGGTAGGCCGCCGCCCGCGCCGACCGGGCGCCGGAATGGCAGTGCAGCAGGATGGGGGCGGCGCGGTCCGGCAGCTCGGCCTCGAACCGGGTGGCCAGGTCGGCCAGCGGCAGAAGGGTCGCGGTCGGAATGTGGCCCTGGTTCCACTCCACCGGCTCGCGCACGTCGACGATGCGGTAGCCCTGGGCGGCGAGCCGCAGCGCGTCGGCGACGTTCACCTGGCGGAGAGGGGTGGGTTGGCTGGTCATGCGCAGGATGTCCTTCGTGGGTGGGCGCCGGGAGCGCCCGTGAGATGGATCGTGGGCCGGTTGAGCCGGACGTCAGCCTGTACAGCGCCCCGTGGACTGGAGGCAGGCGGTGCGACGGCCGGTGAAGGCGCGGCTCATCCGGCCACCTCCGCCTCGGCCGGCCACGCCACCTCGCCGCCCTGCACCGCGCCCTGGAGGACCTTGTAGGAGAGCAGCGCGCACTTCAGGCGGGCGGGGCCGATGGGGACGCCTATGCCCTCCAGCAGCGTCCCCGGGTCCATGTTGCGGATCTCGTCCAGCGTCATCCCGCGCAGCTCATCGGTCAGGATCGAGGCCGATGCCTGGCTGATGGCGCAGCCGCGGCCGTCGAACGCGACGTCGGCGACCCGCTGCCGGCCGTCGTCCAGCAGCAGGGTCATGCTCATCTCGTCCCCGCAGGTGGGGTTCGAGTCGGCGAACTGCAGGTCGTGCGGATCCAGCACCCCCTTGTTGTGGGGGTTCCGGTAGTGCTCCAGGATGAAGTCGCGGTAGAGGTTGTCCATGGCGCGGGCGGTCAGGTACCGAACAGCTGCTGCGCCGCGCGGACGGCGCCGGCAAGCGCCTCCACGTCATCGGCGTCGTTGTACACGTAGAAGCTGGCACGGGTGGTGGCCGGCACGTCGTAGCGGGCCATGACCGGCTGGGCGCAGTGGTGGCCGGCCCGGACGGCCACCCCCTCGTGGTCGAAGATGGTGGCCACGTCGTGGGGGTGGATCCCATCCAGCACGAAGCTGATGACGCCGGCATGCAGGTCCGGGTCGTCGGGGCCCAGGCGGCGGACGCCCGGGATGTCGCCGAGGGCGGCCCAGGCCAGCTCGAACAGCCAGCGCTCGTGCTCGCGCACGGCATCCATGCCCAGCGCGGTGAGGTAGTCGATGGCCGCCCCCAGGCCGACCGCCTCGGCGATGGCCGGCGTGCCGGCCTCGAACTTGTGCGGCACCTCGTTCCACTCGGCGCCCTCCAGGGTGACCCGGATGATCATGCTGCCGCCGGTCAGGAAGGGCGGCATGGCGTCCAGCAGCGCGCGGCGCCCCCACAGCAGGCCCACCCCGGACGGGCCGAGCATCTTGTGGCCGGAGAGGGCCAGGAAGTCGCAGCCGATGGACTGCACGTCGACCGCCATGTGGGGCACCGACTGGGCGGCGTCCACCAGCACCAGCGCGCCGGCGGCGTGAGCCATGGCCGTGATCTCGGCCACCGGGTTGATGGTGCCCAGCGCGTTGCTGACCTGGGCGACGGCCACCAGCTTCGGCCCCGCCGCCAGCTTGGCGCGGAGGTCGTCCAGGTCCAGCCGGCCGTCGTCGGTGATCGCCACGTAGTCCACGCTCGCGCCCGTCTCGGCCGCCAGCTGCTGCCAGGGCACGATGTTGGCGTGGTGCTCAAGCTGGGTGGTCAGGATCCGGTCCCCGGCCCGCACGTTGGCCCGCCCCCACGAGTAGGCGACCAGGTTGATCGCCTCGGTGGCGTTGCGCACGAAGACGACCTCGCGCTCGGACGGCGCACCGATGAAGGCGGCCGCCTTGCGGCGCGCCCCCTCGAAGCGGGCGGTCGCGTCCTCGGACAGCTCGTAGATGCCGCGATGGACGTTGGCGTAGTGGTGGGCGTAGGTGTCCGCCACCGCGTCGATCACCGCTCGCGGCTTCGGCGCGCTGGCGGCGGCGTCCAGGAAGACGAGCCGCTTGCCGTTGCCGGTGAGCCGGTCGAAGACCGGGAAGTCCGGGCGCAGCGCCGCGCCGGAGAATCCCCCGGGAGTGGCGCTGCGGGCCGCGGTCTCGATGGCCATCGGTCTAGTTTAGACGTGCTCCGCCCACGGCCTCGGCCGCGGCCTCGTCGCCGGTCCCGGCCGGCAGCCCGACCTGGTCCCGCACCCAGTCGTAGCCGTTGGCCTCCAGCTGATGGCTGAGCTCCTCGCCGCCGGACATCACGATCCGTCCGTTGAGCAGCACGTGGACAAAACCGGGCTTGACGTAGTTCAGCATCCGCTGGTAGTGCGTGATCATCAGCACCCCCAACTCCGGGGAGAGGGTGGCGTTGATGCCCTCCGCCACGTTGCGCAGGGCGTCGATGTCCAGGCCGGAGTCGGTCTCGTCCAGGATCGCCATCCGCGGTCCGACCACCGCCATCTGAAGCATCTCCAGCCGCTTCTTCTCGCCGCCCGAGAATCCGTCGTTGACGTAGCGGGTGGAGAAGGACGGGTCCATGTGCAGGAGCGCCATCTTCTCCTCCAGCAGCTTGCGGAACTTCGCAAGCGGGATGCCGGTGTACTTGGGCACGCCGCCGCGGGACTCCTCCTCCGCCTCGCGCCGCGGGTGGTGCACCGCGTTGTAGATGTTGCGCAGGAAGCTGGCCACCGTCACGCCCGGGATGGCGCTGGGGTACTGGAACGCCAGGAAGAGGCCGGCCCGAGCCCGCTTGTCCGGGGAGAGCTTGAGGATGTCGCTACCCTGCCAGGTGACGCTGCCGGCATCGACGCGATAGTCGGGATGGCCCATCAGCGTGTAGGCCAGGCTCGTCTTGCCC
>JBOGSY010000008.1:0-18306 GCA_050691915.1 Candidatus Limnocylindria bacterium
CCCATGGAGGTGGCGCTGCTCACCAGCCGGTACATCGCCCAGGCGATCATCCTCGGAGACCAGCAGCCCTACACCGGGGTCCTGATCGCCCCGGACTTCGAGCAGGTCGGCAGGTGGGCTGCGGCCAACGAGCTGGCGGAGATGCCGCCGGAGCAGCTGGTCGAGGAGCGATCGGTCCAGAAGATGATCGAGCGCGAGGTCCGCGACAAGCTCGAGGCCTTCGCCGTCTTCGAGCGGCCGCGCCGGGTCGCCCTCCTGCCGCGCCTGCTGACGGAGGAGGAGGGCGAGCTGACGCCCAAGCTGTCGATCAAGGTCCGGGTCGTCAAGGAGCGCTGGGCGGAGAAGGTCGCGTACCTGTTCGACGAGCTGGAGAAGGAGTAGGCCGGAGGCGCGCACCCCCGCGCCCAACGATCCCAACCCACGCCCGTGGGTTCAGCGTTCTGTCATGTCGACGGGTCCAGCTCGAGCGAGTCGACCACGACCCGCGTCCTCGCCGTCCACGCCTCCATCTGGCTGGCGGCGCGATTGATGACAAGCACGAGTCGTCGTCCCTCGCCGGCGTCAATGACGAACAGCCGAAGCGCCTGGTCGCCGGCGGGGATCACCAGCAGAGCGCCTGCTCCAGGATCGGGTGGACCAATCCTCAGCAGCTGACGCGACGCATCCCCGCTGATCGTGGCGTCAATCTGCTGCGCGGGACGTCCGGCTATGGTCACCTCGCTGGCCGCGGATGTGATTCCCGGCTGCCGGGAGAGCCAGCCTGGCACATCCGCTGGGAACCGTTCCTCGCCGCCGTTGCCCAGCATCGCGATGTCCTCGGCGGCCCCCAGGATCATGCGATCGACTTGTGCGTCCCCTGACGCCGCGTCGAAGATGCTCACGACGTGCGCTGTCTCGCGGGCCTCGAACCCGTCAGGCAGCGCGAGCGACAAGGGGATCATGAACTGGTCCGTCACGTGCCGGGACAGCTGTGCGCTGGGGCTTGGTGGCGGTCCGACCGATGGCGGACGGCTGACCAGAGCGTAGAAGCCAACCAGCGCCAGAACGACGCCCGCGAGAACGAGTGGGATGTAAGCAGTTTGAAGACGCATCGTGAGTCCCTCCAGCCATGTGCGCCAGGCGCCGCGCTGGGAGGTGTGCTCGACCTCGCCCAGGGCGGCCCACACGAAGCGCTCAGGAGCCGCAACGGCTCCGTCGTCGAGCCACGTCTCCAGGAGGTGGTCGAAGTGAGAATCGCGGTTCATGCGGTGTTTCCCTCTCGGGCGGGGGGCCGAGCGTCCGCTTCCACGGCGGCGCGCAGCGCTCGCTTCGCGTAGTGCAGCCGCGATCGCACGGTGCCAACCGGCACGCGCAGGATCTCGGCGATCTCTGGCAGGGTCAGGTCGCGGTAGTACCGCAGCACGATTGCCGCACGCTGCTCGGCCGGCAGCCTGGTGAAGGCACGGTCGAGCTGCTCGCGATCGGCGACGGAGAGGGCGGGGTCAGGCTCCGCTCCATCGGCCGCCAGCAGATGGAGCGCCGGTGCCTGCCGCCGCTGCGAGCGCAGCTGGTCGTGGCAGGCTCGGACCAGCACCCGGTAGGCCCAGGCCTCGATGTGGCCCGGGTCGCGCAGGCTCGGCAGGTCCCGCCAGATGCGAAGGAGCGTCACCTGGAGCGCGTCGCCGGCGGAGTCGAAGTCGCGCAGGATCCTGTGCGCAACCGCGAACAGGCGGTCGCTCAGCTCGAAGGCGAGGCCGGTGAACGCCTCCCTGTCGCCGCGCTGCGCCCGCTCCACCAGGGACCGATCCATCGCTCCCTCCAAGGTGAGGCCCGGATGACCTCGCTCACAGCGTATGGCGTCATGGCCGGGCGCGGCGGTTCGATCTCCGGATGCGCGAGCGGGACACAGGCGTCAGTTCGGACGAGAGGCATCGGCCTCGCGGGGGTCAAACGAGAAGCTCCCGGAGGAGTTGATCAGGAGGTCGTTCACGTCCGAAGGCACGTCGACGCACGTGAAGGTGGCCTCGATCAGGGTGTCGCTGAACACGGTGAAGGCGACCTCGCATTCACCCATGACCGACGGGTGGGAGTTGTGGTACTCGTCCGGCCGCATCCCCCCGCTCGACGGGAATCCAAGCCGCAGCGCCAGGTCCGGACCGGTTCGCACCGTCGCCGGATACGCCTCGCCCGGGTCCAGGAACACGTGCAGGTAGGCGCCGGCGGGGCAGTCACAGGCCGATCCCCGGAACTGGTAGAACGCGTACCGGTTGAGTTCGGGAAACGCCTCGGAGCGATTCGCTGGGAAGAACTGCCATTCGCCTTGAAGGTCCGTGGCCCCCGTGATGCTGATGCTGGCCAGTCCGGTGGCGGCGGATGGAGGTCCGCTGGGGGTCGGACCTGCGCTGGGTCGCGCCGAGCCGGTGGCCGAGGCCATGGGCAGGGTGGGCGCCGGCGGCTGTGGTTGCGGATCCGGCGCCAGGACCACGGCCAGGCCTGCCACGGCGGTGATGAGCAGTGCCACGGCCACGACCAGGGTCGCGTAGCGCAGGATCGTCCGCGGGTGCTGGCCCGGGAATGGCAGCCAGCGCCAGCCCGATCCCCGCTGGCGAGCGGTCGGGATACGGGCGAGCGCACCGTCGATCACCGCCTCGGCCGCGATGGTCGGGCCCTCGTCGAACCAGGCCTCCATGACGCGGTCCAGATCGCGATCGCTCATTCGGGCGGTCATGCCAGCTTGCCCTCCCGCGCGACCGGGCGCATGTCCGCTTCGAGCGCGGCGCGCATGGCATCGCGCGCGTAGTGCAGGCGCGAACGGACGGTACCGATCGGAATCCCCATGACCTCGGAGATCTGGGGCAGTGACAGGTCGAGGTAGTGCTGGAGCACCAGCGCGGCCCGCTGTTCGGGCGGCAGTCGACGGAAACCACGTTCCAGCTGATCGCGATCGACCACGGCGCCCTCCAGGTCGTCATGCAGGTTGACGGGCATGGCCAGCGTCACCGGTTGCGCCCGCCGCGTCCGGCGGCTCTCGGCGTAGCAGGCGTTCACCACGATGCGATACGACCAAGCCTCGAAGCGGTCCGCATCGCGCAGCGCCGGGAGCTCCCGCCAGATCGTCACCAGCGTCTCCTGCGTGGCGTCGTTCGCGGCGTCGACGTCCCTGAGGATGCGGTACGCGATCGAGAACAGGCGGTCGGCGACGGCGGCGGCGAGCTCGGCGAATGCCGCTTCCTCGCCGCGTTGGGCTCGCGAGACCAGGTCCTGCCTCATCGCCGTCCCGCCGTTATCGGCCTGCTGAGGGCTGGCCGTTCTCTCCCCTAGGAGTCGGATGGCCCTGGTTTCGGTTCGATCTTCACGGTACGCCGGTCCGTCCAGCGGCCCCGCCGAAAGGCGAAGGGACGGCACGGCGGCCGTCCCTTCGCACTGCGCGCGATCCTCACAGGTTGTCGGCGAGGAGCTCCAGTGCGATTGGGGTGTCCAGTCGGTAGTCGAGCCCTGGCCCTTCGCAGCGGGCGCTGTTGGTCCAGATGGTGATGGCCACCAGCGTGCCATCGTGGAAGAGACCGCCGCCTGAATCTCCGAAGCAGTTTGCCGCGCTGATCTTCAGGTATCGATCCGGGAAGACGTCGTGGCCGAGGGCACGGACGTCCGCGAAGCTGCGCGAGAAGTCCTGGACGACCGAGCCGACCGGAGACGCGGCGCTCCCGGTCACAAATCCCTCGATGCCGTAGCCGACGGCCGTGAACGTCTCGGATCGGAGGCTGAGGGCATCGAGATAGCCCGCGCCGCCGACAGCGGCCGGAGCGATGCCGATGACGTCCGCGGTCAGCCGCAGCAGCGCGATATCGTCCCACGCCTGGTCGAGGGCATTCTTTGAGTTTCCGGCAGACATTGCCGGTGCCAACGTTGGGTGGACGATGACCTCTGCGACTGAGTACGCGAATGGGTCGGCTTGGTCCGCCGGGGCCGATATCACCGGGTTGAGGCTCACCCGCACGTCGGCGGTCGGGATGGTGTCGGTTGCCGATCCGGCCACGCAATGAGCCGCGGTCACGACCAGGTCCGAGGCGATCAGGGTGCCGCTGCACACACCGAACCAGAGGCCAGGCTCGACCTGCCACTGGACCGATCCGACGTGCGGAAATCGGTTCGTGGTGTCCGGCTGGCTGCCGACAACGGCCGCCATCGGCGCCGCGGCGGCGAACAGGATTGCGCCAGCCAGGGCGGCCGATGCCGCCCGAGATCGATGGTGATGCATGGTTGGTCCTTCCCGTGGAGATCGGTTTTCTGCAATTGAGCGGACCTCATGAGGCCGATGCGGTCACCGTCCCGTTCCCGGGGCGCCTTCCGGGACCGTCCGCTATCCATATGACCCTCCGAGCCTCCCCAATCGGTTCAATCTTCGCCGCGGAGTACCATTCACCCGTGACCGATGTCTACATCTTGTCCGCCGCACGGACACCAATCGGGAAGTTCGGCGGCGGCCTCTCCACAGTGCCCGCCACGGAGCTGGGCGCCACAGCCATCCGGGCCGCGGTCGCGCGCGCGGGCGTCGCTCCTGAGCGAGTCGACGAGGTCCTCATGGGCCAGGTCATCCAGGCCGGCGCCGGCCAGGCGCCGGCGCGCCAGGCGGCGCTGAAGGCGGGCCTGCCCGAATCGGTCTCCGCCACCACCATCAACAAGGTCTGCGGCTCCGGGCTGAAGGCGGTGATGCTGGGCGCGGCCGCCATCCGCGCCGGAGATGCGAGCCTGATCGTGGCCGGCGGGATGGAAAACATGAACCTGGGCCCGTACCTGCTTCCCGGCGCGCGCGCCGGTTACCGGCTGGGCAACCAGACGGCGGTCGACAGCACCGTCTTCGACGGGCTGTGGTGTTCCACCTGCGACGTGCATATGGGCATCCACGCGGAGCGGGTGGCGGCCAAGCACGAGGTGACCCGCCAGGCGCAGGACGAGTTCGCGCTGCGCTCTCACCGGCGGGCTTTGGCGGCCATCGAGGAGGGGCGCTTCCGCGACGAGATCGTGCCGGTCAGCGTGGTGGGCAAGAAGGGACCGATCACGGTCGACACCGATGAGAACCCGCGCTCGGACACGACGCTCGAGGCGCTGGCTCGCCTGAACCCGGCGTTCCAGCCGGAGGGCGGCACCGTGACCGCCGGCAACGCCCCCGGCATCACCGATGGCGCCGCCGCCCTGGTGCTGGCGTCCGGTTCCGCCCTGGATGGTGCGGCCCCCATGGCCCGGATCACCGGCTACGCCCAGGCAGATGTCGCCCCCGAGTGGGTGTTCGAGGCGCCGATCCACGGGGTCGAGCGGCTGATCGAGCGCCTGGGCATCGGGCTCGACCAGTTCGACCTGATCGAGATCAACGAGGCGTTCGCCGCCCAGGTCCTGGCCGATGGCAATGCCCTCGGCTTCGACTGGGACCGCGTCAACGTCAACGGGGGAGCGATCGCGCTGGGCCACCCCATCGGCGCATCCGGAGCGCGCGTCCTGACCACCCTCCTCCACGAGTTACGGCGCCGCGGAGGCCGCAGGGGATTGGCCACCCTGTGCCTGGGTGGCGGGGGAGCGGTCGCCCTGGCGGTCGAGATGGTGTGAGGCGGTTCAGCCGTCCAGTCCCGCAAGCGGGATCCGCAGCAGCTCACCGCCATCCCCCGTGATCCACAGAGCGTCGAAGGCGATGACCGCCGCCGCGGCGGTCGTCCCGTGGACCGGGACGTCGGCGCCCAGCCGGATGGCGTCGGTCGCTGACCCGGTCTGAACGTCGAACGCGACCACCGAGCCGGGGCCGGAACCGAACGGGTCGCTCGCTTCCACGACCGGCACCCAGACCAGTCCCTCGCGCAGCACCGGGTCGCCGGCAAAGCCGTCGAGCTGGATGGACGCCGACGATCCTCCCGCGGCGCGATCGATCCTGACGATCGAAGCTTGCCGCGCGTCCGGGCAGGCCGAGACCCAGACGGACCCCAGGTCCGCCGCCAGCCCGCCGCACGGCAGCGAGGCCGGTCGGACGGTCATGATCACCTCGTTGCTCGAAGGGTCGATTCCCACCACGACGCCGCTGCCCGGCCCGCCGGGCTCGCCGGCCGGTTCGGCGACGCCTGCCCAGACCGTGTCGGGGCCGGCACCGATGGTCGCGGTCGCCGCGCATGGCCCACCTGACGGCAGCCCAAGCGGCACCATTGCGATCTGGTCTCGATCGGCGACCGACAGGGATGCATCGGGCGTCGAGCTGTCGGTCTCGAGCAATTCCAGGTGGCTGCGAGGCTGGGTCTGCCGCCGCAGCTCGTCGTAGCAGGCGTTCACGACCAGGCGGTAGGACCAGGCGTCGAATCGGTCCGACTCCCGCAGGCTCGGCAGCTCGCGCCAGACCTTCACCAATGTCTGCTGGGTGACGTCGCCCGCAAGCTCGGGGTCGCGCAGGATGCGCTGGGCGACCGCGTAGAGGCGATCGCCCGCCATCCGGGCGAGGAGGCCGAAGGCATCTCGGTCACCGGACTTCGCGCGGTCCACCAGCTCCCGCTCCAATCCCAACCCTCCAGCCGCCCAGCCATCGACGCCGTGATCGACGGATGCCCGGGCCCTCCGGTTCAATCTTCGTCGCTGTGGTACCGGCGCGGCAGTCACGACGACGGGGCGAGGTCACCGGTGGCATGCTCACGATGCTCCGATCCGCGGTGGCGATCCAGACGAAGCCCGGTTTCGCCGCGGGGTCTCGCCGCGGGGTTTCGCCGGGCGAATCCATCGGCCACTGACTCGCGGAAAACGAGCGGGGATTCCCGTGGCACGCAACGTCGCCCTCGGACCAGGCGCCTCCGGCCCCTCAACTTGGCCGTTGGATCCGTGTGGCGAAACCAGGCGCGATCCCGCACCCGGATCCCGTCCGGCCTCCAATGGGCACGCGTCGTGCGTGCCCTTCGGCAGGGGACGCATGGCGGATTGACCCGCCTATAATCGGCCCGCTCGCGCGTCGGCCTGCTTTCGCGCACTGCCGTCAGATGAAGGCGAAGGCGCCGCGCGCAGCTCATCTGGAGGCAGTTGCACGAACGCCCATGGCTACATCACCGTCGGTTGCCCAGGCACCGAACATCTGGGCCGTCGCCCAGTCACAGTTCGATCATGCCGCGGAGCAGCTCGCCCTTGACCCCGGCCTGCGCCGCGTCCTGCGCGTCCCCAAGCGGGAGCTGACCGTCAACTTCCCGGTCACCATGGACGACGGGCACGTGGAGGTCTTCACCGGCTACCGCGTCCAGCACAACCTGAGCCGCGGGCCGGCCAAAGGGGGCATCCGCTACCACCAGGACGTCACCCTCGACGAGGTGCGGGCCCTGGCGATGTGGATGACCTGGAAGTGCGCCGTCGTCAACATCCCGTACGGTGGCGGCAAGGGCGGCGTGATCGTCGACCCCAAGCAGCTCTCGCTGAAGGAGCTGGAGGGGCTCACCCGCCGGTTCACGACCGAGCTGAGCCCGCTCATCGGTCCGGACCGGGACATCCCCGCCCCCGACGTGAACACCAATGCCCAGACCATGGCCTGGATCATGGACACCTTCTCGATGCACCACGGCTACACCATCAGCGGCGTCGTCACCGGCAAGCCCATTGCGGTCGGCGGATCGCTGGGGCGCAACGAGGCCACGGCCCGCGGTGCGGTCTTCACCCTCCAGCAGGCCAGCCGCGTCCTGGAGCTGCCGCTGCCCGGCGCCCGGGTGGCGATCCAGGGCTACGGCAACGCCGGCTCCATCGCCGCCGAGCTGCTGGCCGCGGAGGGGGCGAGCATCGTGGCGGTCTCCGACAGCAGCGGCGGGATCCACAATCCGTCCGGCCTGGACCCGGCCAAGGTGAGCGCCTGGAAGCGGGAGCACGGCACGGTCGTCGGCTTCCCCGGCTCGGATGAGATCAGCAATGCCGCCATCCTGGAGCTCGACTGCGAGATCCTGGTGCCCGCCGCCCTGGAGAACCAGATCACCCACGTCAACGCCCCGCGCATCCAGGCCCGGATCGTGGCCGAGGCCGCCAACGGCCCCACCACGCCGGAGGCGGACGCCATCCTGCACGACCGCGGCATCTTCCTGATCCCCGACATCCTGTGCAACGCCGGCGGCGTGACGGTGAGCTACTTCGAGTGGGTCCAGGACATGCAGAGCTTCTTCTGGACCGAGGAGCGGATCAACCAGAGCCTCAAGGAGATCATGGACCGCGCCTTCGAGGCGGTGTACAACATGGGTCAGCGCCACGACGTCGAGATGCGGACGGCCGCCTACATGGTGGCCGTGGCGCGCGTCGCCGAGGCGACGACGCTCCGGGGCCTGTACCCGTAACGGCCAGCCAAGACCGATGCGGGCGCCGGCGCTCAGCCGGCGCCCGTTCGCTTTGCCAGGAGGCGGCCCGATGCTCGATCACGAAGAGCGATTCCTCTTCAGGGAAGAGATCCTCAACCTCGCCAACGCGCTGACCGAGCCCGGCGCGCTGGACAACGTGGAGGACCTGCTGGCCGAGGTGACCACCTCGCCGCGCTTCGATTCCGACGTGTTCACGCTGGAGCGATCCCTCCAGGTGATGCTCGGCAACCGGGCGGGGTCGACCCTCATCGGCCTGCTGACCGTCACCCGCGAGGTCTTCGAGGAGGTCGGAGAGATCGGCCTTCCGCCGGACGTCAACGAGCGGATCGTCTCCTGGCGGGCGCGCTTCGGTCTGGCCATCGACAACGCCCTGAACTTCCTGAACAACCCGGACGGGATCCAGGGTCACAACTTCGGGACCCAGGTCAGCCACGGCGAGGGCGGCACCACCCTCCAGGGCCGGCTGACCCTGGTCCGCTACAACAACGAGCCCCAGTTCTTCATCGCGGACGCCGACATCCTGCTGGCCGTCGCCGCCGACATGATGGACCGGCTGGGGGAGCACCTCGAGGCGGAGATGCTGGACCCCGAGCTGGTGCAGCGCCTGCGCGAATCGGTGGAGCGCATCGAGCGCCGCTCCAAGGCCGCCTCGTAGGGTGAGCGGCGCCCGGCGGATCTTCCTGGCCGCCACCGGGCAGAACCGGGGCAAGACCACCACCTCGCTGGGCCTGGCCGCCGGGATCGTGCGGCGCGGGCATCGGCTCGGCTTCCTGAAGCCGGTCGGCCAGCGCTACGTCATGGTCGAGGGGATGCGCGCCGACGAGGACGCGGTGCTGATGAAGGCGGTCTTCGACCTTCCCGACGCGCTGGACGACATGAGCCCGGTCACCCTGCCGCGCCACTTCACGACCGACTACGTGATGGGCAGGGTCTCCGCCGACCTCCCGGCGGCGGTGCTGGCGGCAAGCCAGATCGTGGGCGGGGACAAGGACGTGGTGCTGGTCGAGGGGACCGGCCATGCCGGGGTCGGCGCGGTGGTGGGGCTCTCCAACGCGGCGGTGGCCGCCCTGCTGGAAGCGCCGGTGATCATCGTCAGCGAGGGCGGCGTGGGCCGGCCCATCGACGAGATCGTCCTGAACCTGGCGCTCTTCCGGAAGGAGGGCGTGCGGATCCTGGGTGCGGTGGTCAACAAGGTGGACGTGGACGCCAGCCCGGGCCTGCCCGAGGTGCTCGCCCGCGGCCTGGCCCAGCACGATGTGCCCTTGCTGGGCTGCATCCCGTTCAGCGAGCTGCTGGCCAACCCGTCGCTGGAGCTGATCGCGACCCACCTGCGCGGGGAGCTGCTGGCGGGCGAGGCGATGCCCGGCAAGACCATCGGCCAGGTGGCGATCGGTGCCATGCAGGCCCACCACGCCGTCCCCTTCCTGCGCAATCGGACCCTGCTCATCACCCCCGGAGATCGCGACGACCTGCTGGAGGTCGCCCTGGCCGCCAACCGGGCCGCCCTGGGCGCGGCCCAGCCGCCGCGCGTCAGCGGGGTGGTGCTGACCGGCGGCTTCCGGCCATCGTCCGACCAGCTGGCGGCGCTGCGCTCCGCCGGCCTCTTCGGCCTGCTGGTCGAGGAGGACACCTACCGCACCGCCGAGGCGGTTCACGACATCCTGGTCAAGACCCACGCCGGCGACACGGAGAAGATCGAGACCATCATCCGCCTGGTGGGGGAGGCCCTGGACCTGGACGCCCTGCTCGCCCGTCTGTAGGCGGCGTGGTGCCGGCGGCGTACCATGCGCCCATGACCACCACAACTCGGGCCGTTCGCCTGCCCTTCACCGGCGACGACGAGGCCGACCGCCTGCTGGCGTCCGACCCGTTCGCGCTGCTGGTGGGATTTGCGCTGGACCAGCAGGTTTCCGTCCAGAAGGCCTTCTCAGGTCCGGCCGAGCTGCGCCGCCGCATCGGTCACCTGGATCCGGCGCGGATCGCGGCCATGGACCCCGCCGCCCTGTCGGGCGTCTTCCGCACCAGACCGGCGCTGCACCGCTTCCCGGATGCCATGGCCCGGCGAGTGCACGCCCTGTCGGCCTTCATCGCGGAGCGCTACGCGGGCGACGCATCCCGGATCTGGACCGATGCGTCCGACGGCCGCGACCTGGCGGCCCGCCTGGCGGAGCTCCCGTCTTTCGGCGACATGAAGGTGCGCTCCATGCTGGCGGTGTTGGCCAAGCGCTTCGGCGTCGAACTGCCCGGCCTGGACGAGGTCGTCCCGAAGCACCCGACGCTCGGTGACGTCGACTCGGCCGAGACGCTGGCCAGCTACCAGGCGGCCAAGCGGGCGCACAAGGCCGCCATGCGGGCGGCCGAGAAGCCGCGCCAGGCCTGATTCCCAGACGGCTTCTCATGGGTGCCGGCCTGGAGCGCACATGAAGGGAGGAGGCCGGACGTGGGCACTCGCCGGCCTCCTCGGTGCGTCGCAGCCAGATCCGGTCGCGTACCGGAGCTGCGGCGCCAGAGCGCATCATACGAAGCGACACCCGGACGTCACTAGTACTTTGTGCCGTGACGCCGCCTGGCCCCGCACGAATCCAGGGCCGCACGACGGCACGGCCGCACGGCCGGCCCCGACACCCCGACACCCCGACCCCGCCGCTAGGCCACGTCCCAGGCCAGCGGCATGTTGTCGGCCAGTCGGGTCCGCCCGATCCAGGCGGCGACCATGGCCAGCGCGGGCCCCGAGACGCGCTGCAGCTCAGCCAGGCTGTTGGCGTCGGCCACGCTGACGTAGTCCGGGCGAGCCATCGGCTCCGCGGCCAGGGCATCGGTCATCCGTGCGCGCAGGACCTCCGCCGACCGCTCGCCGCCGTCGTAGGCCTTGCGCGCGGCCGAGAGGGCGGCGTACAGGCAGGAGGCGGCGACGCGCTCTTCGATCGAGAGCCGGGCGTTGGCGCTGGAGAGCGCCAGCCCGTCGCCGTCGCGCATGGTGGGGCAGACCACCAACTCGACGTTCATGAACAGGTCGCGCATCATGCGGCGGATGATGACCACCTGCTGGGCGTGCTTCTGGCCCAGGTAGAGGCGGGCGGGGCCGACCAGGTTGATGAGCTTGAGCATCACCGTGGTCAGGCCGTCCAGGTGGCCCGGCCGGGAGGCGCCCTCCAGCTGGCGGGTGAGGCCCTCCACCGAGACCCGGGTCAGGTCGTCCGGCGGGTAGAGCACGGACACGTCTGGCAGAAACGCGATGTCGGCGATCTCGCGCTCCAGCAGCGCCAGGTCGCGCGGGATGTCGCGCGCAGCGTGGTTGCGCTCGTCCAGCGTGGAGAACTCGTGCGGGTTCGTGAAGCAGCTGACGACCACGCATCCGTTCTCCTCGCGGGCGCGGCGCACCAGGGAGAGCTGGCCCTGGTGCAGCATCCCCATGGTCGGCACGAAGCCGACCGACGCCCCGTCCAGGCGGCGCTCCAGGACCGCCACCCGCAGGTCCGCGGCGCTGCGAACGACCTGCACCGTCAGCGCCGTCGAGAGCGCGAGGAGCGGGTCGCCTCCGGCTGCGGCCTGGCCTTGCGGTAGCGGTCGGCGATCAGGTCCCACAGGCGCTCCGCCACCTGGCGCTTGGGCAGCATCGGCCAGTCGGTCAGCGAGCCCTCGACCCCGAAGACGGTGACCTTGTTCTCGTTCGAGCCGATGGCGTCGAACGGCCCGCCCACCACGTTGCCCACGATCAGGTCCAGGCCCTTGTCGCGCAGCTTGCCGGTGGCGTTGGCCTCGAGGTCGTCCGACTCGGCCGCAAAGCCGATGAGGAAGGGCCGCACCCCGTCCGGCATCTCGCCCACCTCGGCCACGATGTCCGGGTTGGGGACCAGCTCCACCTGCAAGCCGGGGCCCTCGCGCTTGATCTTCTTGGCCGATGCGCGCTTGGGCGCGAAATCGGAGACGGCGGCGGCCATGACCAGGATGTCGGCCGATGGGGCGGCCCGCAGCACCGCCTCGCGCATGGCGGCCGCGGTGGTGGCGTCGACCACCTGCATGCCGCGCGGCGGCGCCACGCTCATGCTGCCCGCCACCAGGGTGACGGTCGCGCCGCGGTCGCGGGCGGCCTCGGCAATGGCGACGCCCATCTTCCCGCTGCTGCGATTGCCGATGAAGCGCACCGGGTCGAGCGGCTCGCGCGTCCCGCCGGCGCTGACCACCACGTGCAGCCCGTCCAGGTCGCCGGCCCGCGCGAACAGGCGTTCCACCGCGGCCAGGATGGTGGGCGGCTCGGCCAGGCGCCCCACCCCCGTCAGGCCGCTGGCCAGGGCGCCCACCTCCGGTTCCACCAGCACGTAGCCGAAGCCGCGCAGGGTCTCCACGTTGCGCTGGGTCGCCGGGTGGGTCCACATCCCGGCATCCATGGCCGGAGCCAGGACCACCGGCGCGCGGCTGGCGCAGGCGATGGCGCTCACCGCGTCCTGGACCAGGCCGGCGGCCAGGGCTGCCAGCATGTTGGCGGTGGCGGGCGCGATCACGATCGCGTCGGCCGACTCGGCCAGCTCGACGTGCGCGATCTGCTGCTCGTCGCCCAGCGTCAGCACGTCGTCGACCACCGGCCGGTGGGTGAGCGAGGCGAAGGTGAGGGGCGTCACGAAGCGGGCCGCCGACGGCGTCATGGCCACGTCCACCACCGCCCCGTGGTCGCTCAGCATCCTGACCAGGGCCACCGCCTTGTAGGCCGCGATGCTGCCGGTGACGCCCACCACGATCCGGCGCCCGGTCAGCGCACCGCCCGCCTCGCTCATCGCGGCGCTCCGGCACCGGCGCGGATCTGGGCGAAGGCGTACTGCACGCCCCGCAGGGTCAGGTCCGGCTCCACCGCATCGATGCCCGGCACGTCGGCCAGCCACGGATCGGCGGTGTAGCCGCCGGTGGCCACCACGGTCACCCGGCTGCCGCCGGGGGAACGCTCGAGCAGCTCGCCGCGCAGGGCCGTCAGCAGGCCGCTCACCAGGCCGATGTAGCCGAGCACGGTGCCGCTCTGCATGGCGTGGATGGTGTTGGCGCCGATCGCCCGTGGCGGCCGGCGCAGCTCGATTCGGGGCAGCTTGCTGGCCCGCCCGACCAGCGCCTCCAGCGACAGCCCCAGGCCCGGGGCGATGGCCCCGCCGACGTACGCCCCCTCGGCGCTGACCACGTCGAAGTTGGTGCTGGTGCCCAGGTCGACCACGATGGCCGGGCCCCCGAACTCGATGCGCGCGGCGAGCGCGTTGCACAGCCGATCGGCGCCGGCCTCCGCCGGCCGGTCGATCTCGATCGCCAGCGTACCCGCCAGCGCAGCCGCGTCGACGACCACGGGCTCCAGCCCGTGGCGCGCCAGCGAGCGTGCGAAGGCGTCGGTCAGGGGCGGGACCACCGACGCGACCGCGGCCGCGTCCATCTCCTCCAGCCCGTGCCCGCCCAGGCCCAGCAGCTGGGCGATCAGCGCGGCCAGCTCGTCGGGCGTGGCACCGGCCCGGCTGGTGGCGCGCCACGAGCCGGCCAGCTCGCCGTCGGCGAACACCCCGAGCGTGAGGTTGGTGTTGCCGATGTCCGCGGCGAGCAGCTTCACGGCGCACATCCTAGCAGCCGATCCGGCGCACGCCGGTCCCGGCAGCCGGGCCCGGGGACCGGGGTGTAGACTCGCCCGCGCGATGTCCGACCCACGTGCCAAGCTCTTCATCAACACCGGGGTGGTCACCAACCGGAGTGACATCTACAACATCCTGCGCCCGCTCCTGAAGCAGACCGTCACCTACACCTATTATCGCGGCAACCAGGTGACCGGGAGCGGCACCGGCTGGGTCGAGCGGATCGTGGTCGACCACCCCGAGATCGCCAGCTACTTCACCCCGCTGGCCATCTGCCTGAACCTGGACTCGTTCGACTACCTCCAGTTCGACACCACCAGCGAACAGTTGCTGGTCTACACCCTGGTCATCGGCTCCGAGCGCGTGGTCATCGAGTTTGCGGCCGGCGGCTCGCGGCTGGGGGAGAGCGAGGAGGGAGAGACCGGCGGGCGGCCGCTGCCGCGCACGGCGGAGGAGCTGGCACGCGACCTGCGCTTCATCCAGATGGAGCTGATGATGTCATCCGACACGCCGGACGAGGACGAGGACGCCTAGCGTGGTGTCCGGCCTGCCCGCGCGCCGCCGGCGTCCGGCGGCGCCGCCATTTCATCGGTCCGTGCTGCCCAACGGGCTGCGGGTCATCACCCAGGAGATGCCGGCCTCCCGCAGCGTGGCGATGGGCCTCTTCGTGGGCGTCGGCTCGCGGTACGAGGAGGGGCCGCGGGCCGGCCTGTCCCACCTGCTGGAGCACCTGGTCTTCAAGGGCACGCGCGGCCACCCGGATCCCGGTGCCCTGTCCGAGGCGGTGGAGGGCTGCGGCGGCAGCGTCAACGCCTCCACCGACCGCGAGCTGACCGTGTACAGCGCCAAGGTCCCGGCCGGCGCCGCCGCCCGTGGGCTGGAGGTCGTCTCCGAGCTGGTCCTCTTCCCCCTCCTGCGGCGTGGCGACCTGGTGGCCGAGAAGCCGGTCATCGTGGACGAGATCCGGATGTACCAAGACTCGCCCGGCGACCACGTCTTCACCCTCTTCGACGAGCTCCTGTTCGGCGCGCACCCCCTTGGCCGCGAGATCGCGGGAACGCCACGGTCCGTCCGCCGCGCAACCCGCGCGTCGGCTGTTGCGCACTGGCGCAGCTGGTACCGGCCCGAGCACCTGGTCCTCGCGGTCGCCGGTGCGCTGGGCCACGACCAGGTGCTGGCAACCGCCGCCGCCTGGTTCCATGACGCCGGCGACTGGCTGGCCGAGGTGGACGCGCCGGCGCCGCCACCCCTGGCCCTGGTGCCACCCGATCCAGGGCGGGCGGGAACCATCCGCGTCAGCCGCCGTCGCCTGGCCCAGGGCAACCTGTGCCTGGGCATGCCCGGGGTATCGCGCGCGGACGACGACCGCTGGGCCCTCGACCTGCTCGGCGCGGTGCTGGGCGACGGGATGAGCAGCCGCCTCTTCCTGGAGCTGCGCGAGCGGCGCTCGCTGGCGTATGACGTCTCCACCTTCTCGGCCACGTATGCCGACTGCGGCACGTTCGGGATTCACGCCGGATTCGACCCGGACCAGGCGGACGCGGTGGTCGCCGCTATCCTGGAGCAGCTCGAGCGGGTGGTGCAGGACCCGGTCAGCGCCCAGGAGCTGGAGCGGGCTCGCGCCTACACCCGCGGGCGGCTCGAGCTGCGGATGGAGGACACCGGCGCGGTCGCCGCCTGGCTGGGGACGGGCGAGAGCCTGCTGCCCAGGATCCTGACCGTGGAGGAGGTGATCGACCGCCTCGAGTCGGTCGACGCCGAGGACCTGCTGCGCGTGGCGCGTCGCTGCGCGCGGCCGAACCAGGCCCGGCTGGCGGTCCTGGGCCCGTTCCGCTCGTCCGGCCGCTTCGAGCGGATGCTGACGGCATGACCGACCCGGAGGAGGTCTTCGTCGACCTGATCCCGGACGAGCTGTCGCTGGCCCAGTCGCAGCTGGCATCGGGCCTGCCCGGATTGGCCGAAGGGGTCCTGCGCCGGCACGTCGCGCGGCTGGAGGCCGCCGGCCGTGGGGCGCTGGGCGAGCTGGACGCCGCGCGCGCCCTGCTGGCAGAGGCGCTGTGGCGCCAGGGGCGTCCGCTCGCCGGCGGCGCCGTGGCCCAGGCGATCCGCGCCGGGAGCCTGGAGCGGAGGCGCCCCCTGGTCCTGATCATCGAGGCCGAGGCCATGGCCACCTCGGGCGACCCGGATCGGGCGGCCGCGCTGATGGAGCGGGTCATCGACGCAGTGGGCGTGGACGAAGCATGGCGGCTGCGCGGCGGCGTGCCGTCCCGACTGGCGTGGCCCGTGCCCGCTTCGCTGCGCGCCACCCCACGGCGCCCGGTGGCCACCCCGGCGGCCTCGGCCGCCCTGGCGGCCAGTCTGCCCTCGCCGGAGCGCACCGCCGGAGCCCACGCCCGGCTGGAGGCCGCCCGGCTGGCCTACGCCAACCTGCAGGCCGACCAGGGGGATCGCGAGCTGGGCCTGGCCCTGCGCCTTGACCCGCGCATCGGGGCGGAGGGCGTGGGCCTGGTCGAGCCGACCCTCGGCGAGCGGCCGGCCGCCGACCGTCTGCTACTCTACGGCGACCTGCTGCGCGCCGCCGGACGGACCGCCGAGGCGTCGGAGGCCTACGACCGCGCCGCGCGCGCCTGATCACCGGAACCACGCCAGGGCGCGCCGGTGCGCGCCCGCTCATCGGTCCAACAGGAGCACACCTTCGGAGATGGAGCGCACCCTCGTCCTCGTCAAGCCCGACGGCGTCCAGCGCGGCCTGGTCGGCGAGATCCTCGGCCGGTTCGAGCGCAAGGGTCTCAAGGTGATCGGCCTGCGGCTGCTCAGCGTGCCGCGCGAGATGGCGGAGCGCCACTACGCCGTCCACGCCGGGAAGCACTTCTACGCGGGGCTGGTTGAGTTCATCACCTCCGGGCCGGTGGCCGCCGTCGCGCTGGAGGGCCCGGATGCCATCGCCACCGTCCGCCGCATGGTCGGCAAGACGATGCCGAACGAGGCCGAGCCGGGGACGATCCGCGGCGACCTGGGGATCAGCGGCCTCCGCAACCTGGTCCATGCCTCCGATGCGCCGGAGACGGCCGACTTCGAGCTCGCCCTCTGGTTCGGGACCGATGCGCTGGCCGGCTACCGGCGGGCGATCGACGCCTGGATCGTGGCGGAGGAGCCCCCCAGGGGGTAGGCGGCGCCGGCCTCGTCGCCGGCCGGCAGGTCCTGGTAGTCCGGGCGGTCCATGAACCCGATTCGATCGATGGGGAAGTAGCGCAGCCAGGCGCGCCCCACGATCAGCTCCCGCTCCACAGGCCCGAAGAAGCGGGAGTCCTGGCTCTGGACCCGGTTGTCACCCATCACGAAATAGCTGTCCCCCGGGACGATCCACTCCGAGGTTCCCTCGGCGTCCTTGGGCTGGGTCGGGACCGCCTGGCCGTCCGTGCCGCGGGCGATGTAGGGCTCGTCGATCAGCACCGGGGACCCGCCGGCCGGCGTGATGAAGACCCGGCCGTTCTCCAGCGTCACCGTCTCGCCGGGCAGCCCGATCACGCGCTTGATGAACGGGATGCCGCCCTGGTCATGCCCGGCGGGCGGGTCGAAGACGACCACGTCGCCGCGCTCGTAGTCCCCGAAGCGCGGCGTCAGCTTGTCGATCAGCACGTACTCGTGGGGCGTGATGGTGGGCACCATCGAGTTCTGGTCGACCTCGAACGGCTGGGCGATGAAGTTGTGGATCAGCAGGTAGATGACCAGGGTCAGGACCAACGTCTCCACGATCTCCAGCAGGCAGCCGAATCCGCGGCGCGTGGGCGCCGGCTCGACGGGCACGGCGTCGCCGGCTTTCGGGTCGGGGGCGTAGGTCATGGGCGCTCCGTGATGGGGCGGGCAGGCGGCGCGTAGCATAGCGCACCCCCGGTCGGATGCAGGCGACCGTAGACTCTGGGCCATGGGCAGCCTCTTCCTGGTCCGCCACGCCACCACCCGGGCCAGCGAGGCAGGCCGCAATCTTGGCCAGCGATCGGATCCGCCGCTCACCCCCGAGGGGCACCGGCTGGCCGCCCGCACCGGGGCGGCGATCGCAGCCGAGCTGGCAGCCCTTCCGCATGGCGCGGCCCGAATCGTGACCAGCCCCGCCCGCCGCTGCCGTGAGACGGCGGCCGCGCTGGCCACGGCGTTGGCTGTCCGCGCGGCCGGGATCCAGGTCGAGGCGGGCCTGTGGGAGATCGACTACGGCGCCTGGGAGGGGATGACCCAGGACCAGGTGCGGGCCCGCGATCCGGAGCTACGGGCCGCCTACGAGCGCGACCCGTACGAGACCCGGATCCCGGGGGGCGAGTCCGGACGCGAGGTGGCGGAGCGCGCCTCTGGCGTCCTGGACGCGCTGGAGCAGTGGCTCGCCGCGGACC
>JBOGSY010000009.1:0-18301 GCA_050691915.1 Candidatus Limnocylindria bacterium
GCCGGTGGCCGCCGCGCGCCCGAGCCCGCCCCCGAGTCCGCGCCCGGATCGCGAGGCCCCCGCGACCCCCGCCCCCAGGCGTACCCGGGCGGCCGGTGACGGTGGCGCCCGACCGACGGACGGCGGAGCCCCCGCCGCGGCCGTTGCCGACGCGGTCTCGACCATCCGCCAGGCCGCGGCCGGCCTCCCTTCGGCCGCGATGCCGGGGGAGGCGCCGGCGGAGGAGGCGCCGGAGGCGACGGCGATCCCGGAAGGGGCTCCACCGGCTGAGCTGGCGGCCTTCCTGGCCGGCGCGCTGCGCCGGGTGCCGGGGATCGGCCGCTACCGCGACGCCCGGCTGGAGGAGCTCGCCTCGCGCGGGCCTCGCGTCGCCCGCACGCTGTGGGAGCGCGTCGGGCCGCAGCTGGGCGACGCCTACCAGGCGACCACGGTGGGCGACCTGCTCGACCAGTTCGAGTCCTAGCCGATGGCCAGCGTGGAGACCTCCCGCGACGACGTGTGGGGTGCCGCCCAGCGGGCCGTCGACCTGGCGGCCCAGCGCCTGAACCTGGACGAGGGGATGCATCGCGTCCTGCGCGTGCCGAAGCGTGAGCTGACCATCAACTTCCCGATCCGGCGCGACAGCGGCGACGTGCAGGTCTTCACCGGCTACCGGGTCCACCACAACATCAACCGCGGCCCGGCCACCGGCGGAATCCGCTTCACCGAGGACCTGACCCTGGACCTGGTGCGCGCCAACGCCATGCTCAACACCTGGAAGACGGCGCTGGTCGAGATCCCGTACGGCGGGGCGATGGGCGGGGTGGTGGTCAACCCGCGGACGCTGTCCGAGGCCGAGCGCAAGGCGCTGACGAGGCGCTTCGCGACCGAGATCAGCGTCTTCATCGGTCCGGACCGCGACATCCCGACCCCCGACGTCAACACCGGCTCGCAGACCATGGCCTGGATCATGGACACCTTCAGCATGCACCGCGGGCACACCGTGCCGGGGGTGGTGACCGGCAAGCCGCAGGAGATCGGTGGCACCCGAGGGCGGCGCGAGGCCACCGGGCGCGGCGCGTTTCGCTGCATCCTGGCGGCGGCGCGCGCGCGGGGCCTGGAGCTGGACGGCGCGCGGGTGGCACTGCAGGGGTTCGGCCGGGTCGGCACCGTGCTGGCCGAGATGCTGGCCGCCGCCGGTGCGCAGGTCATCGGCGTGGCCGACGACCGGCACGCGGTGACGCGAGCTGGCGGGATCGCGATCGGGCCGGCCATCGACTGGGTGCAGGCGCACGACACGGTGGAGGGGATGCCTGACACGGAGCCCATCGACCGCGGGGACTTGTTCGGGCTGGAGTGCGACATCCTGGTCTCGGCCGGGGTCCAGTACCAGCTCACCGCCCAGCCGGCTCGGGCGATCCGGGCGCAAATCGTCGCCGAGGCGGCCAACTCGCCCACCACTCCGGAGGCGGACGAGATTCTGGCCGACCGCGGAATCCTGGTCATCCCCGACATCCTGTGCACAGCCGGCGGCCTGGTGCTGGCCTACTTCGAGTGGGTGCAGGACATGCAGGCCTTCTTCTGGTCCGAGGCGGAGGTCACCGGCCACCTGGAGCGGATCATGGACGGCGCCATCGCCGGGGTCATGGCCATGAGCGCGACCCGATCGGTGGACCTGCGCGGGGCGGCCATGATGGTGGCCGTCCAGCGCGTGGCCGAGGCGACCACCCTGCGCGGCCTCTACCCGTAGCTAGCCTCGGGCCAGCAGGACCAGCACCTCTTCACCCAGCATGTCGCTGATCTTCACCGCGACGGGCGCATGCAACGTATCCCGCGGGAGGTCGACGTCATACGCGCCGGCCACAAGATCGGCCTTGCGCTCGGGAATGTCGGCCAGGGCAATATTGAAGACCGATCCGTCGTACGCCACGTCGATCATCACGCTATCGACCATCGACCGCCAATCGGTGACCTGCGGCGCGAGCACGCCATCGGTCCCTGACAGCCGCTCCAGGATGGAGGGTGACATGAAGTCGTCGATGATGACCCGGCCGGGGATCGGTCCATCCAAGCGGTGCGCGTCTGGATCCGGCTGACCCACCTCCAGGCGCACCCGCGCCGATGCCGGCCGGTGCTCGAAGAACCTGCCGTACCTCGGGTCAGACCGCAGCTCGATGACCTCCAGCCGGTTGATCGGCCGGTGCCGGTTGTGGTCCTCCAGCCAGTCGGTGGCGCGCATCTCCTGCCCCAGCGCAACGAGCACCGCGTCCCGCTCTTCACCGGGTCGCGATTCGAGCTCGCGCGCCGCGTCCTGGAGGTCGAGCACCGTCGCCGGGTGGTTGAAGGCCACGATCTTGACGAGCTTCTTGCCCAGGGTGCCGTCGAAGAACGGATCGGTCTTGGTGCGCTCGACGCCCAGGTGCTCGCAGGCGAGGTTGACCGCCTCGTTGTGCTGGATGGCCAGGTCGTAGTCGTTGACGCGCCAGGTGGTGAAGGCCAGCTGTGCCGGAGGCGGGGGCGCGGCGTCGTCATCGGTTCCCTCGAATGCCCTCTGCTGCGCATGGACCGATGCGGCCGCCTGCTTCTCCGTCACCCCCGCCAGGCGCTTGACGGTGGTCTGGATGGCGCCCTTGTTGATGTCGGCGCCGATCCATCGCCGGCCGAGCTTCTGCGCAACCGCCGCCGTCGTCCCCGACCCGATAAAGCAGTCGAGCACGACGTCACCGACCTGTGAACCGAGGCTGATAATGCGTTCCAGAAGGGCCTCTGGCTTCTGGGTCGGAAAGTCGGCTCTCTCCCCGGCCTGACTCTGGATCGGCCGAATGTCGTCCCAGATGCTCTGGAGCGGGACGCCACGCATTTCATCCAGGTAGCGTTTCTGCGCCGGAACAGCTCCGGGCGACGTTTGGATGATGCGCCCCAGCTCATAGAGTTCCTGCATGCGCTTTTGACTGAAGCGCCAATAGCGCGTCACACCGAGAAATTCGTAGTGTGGATTGCCTTTGCCCGAGCCACCGGGGGCGGTCGCGTCGCTCAGGCGGTATCGGCGACCCGTCTTGGCCTCGATGTGCTTGTAGAACGCATCGGTGTAGGCGTCGGTGTAGGGCGTGAAGAGCTCGTTCCAGGTGAAATCGTTCCCCTTTGAGTAAATGAGCAGCGAGTCATGCAGACGCCCTAGGTGCCTCGCTCCCTGCCCCACATCGGAATGCGCAGTCTGCCGCTTCCAGACGATCTCATTGATGAAGCGATCGGGCCCGAACAGCTCGTCAAGCATCACCTTCAGGTAATGCACGCGACCCTCATCGAGATGGACCATGCACATACCTTTCTCGGACATCAGCTCCTTCAGGAGCAGCAGGCGCTCGTACATGAACTGGAGGTATGTATCGTTGGCCCAGATGTCGGTGTACTGGATCTGCTCGCCCAGCGTGTAGGTCTCGCCGTCAAGCCGCGCCGTGCCAGATGCGCCGCGTAGCTGCACCCGCCGAACGTAATCGGCCCCCGAGTCGAACGGCGGATCGATGTAGACCAGGTCCACCTTGCCCCGGAACCCGTTCGCCAGCAGGTGTGCCAGGACCTCCTTGTTGTCGCCGTGGAAGAGCAGGCCGCCACGCTCGTATCGGTCCGGCCAGTCGGACCAATCGACCCCCGGGTTGACCGATGCATCAGCGCCGAAGCGCTCGACCAGCTGGGCGGGAAAGGCGCGCACCTCGCGCAGCGGGTGCTTGCCGACCCAGGACAGCATCGGCCGGCCCTTGGCTGCGGCAACCTTGACTGATGATGACGCAGCCTTCTTCGGTGGGTCACCCGTATGGGCCGGAGCCCCCTTGCTCGTCACGCTCGTAGCGTACCGGAGGACCGGACGCTCGAACGGATTGTTGCGGATGGTAGTCCCCCATGACGACGACACCTACCCGGTAAGAGAGCGATAATCTACCTAATCGGAACACTCAATTGGTTATATTGGCGTATCCTTCGCCCCATGCAGAGTTTCCTGGATGTCGAGCGAACGCTCGCCGGGCAGCCCGCGCGTCTCGGGGGCAAGCTTGCACGCCTGGACGTCGGCCGCGGGCGCGAGGGCATGTTCCGAGACCAGCTGCCGGAGCTTCTGCGGGCACTGGCCGAGGAGACGCGCATCGCTTCGATCACCGCATCAAACGCGATCGAGGGTGTGACCGTCGCGGCCGAACGTGCAGAGGTGCTGGCCGCGCCCGGGGCCGAACGGCCTTTCCGAAATCGCAGCGAGCGTGAGTTCGCCGGATACCGTGACGCGATCGACGAGATAACGCGTGCCGAAGGATCGGAGCCGATCTCGCTGGCGTACATGCTTCATCTGCATCGCCTTCTCTTCCGCTATACCGAAGAGCCCGGTGGTGCCCTGAAGATCGAGTCGAACCAGATCGCGTCGTACGAGCGAGGCCACCGCGAGATCGTCTTCGAGCCGCCGCCGCCCAGTCGGACCGAGGGCTTGCTGCGCGGGCTGGTCGACGCCTACACGGCTGCCGACAAGGATCAGCTCGGACATCCCGTGATCGTCATCGGCGCATTCATTCTGGACTTCCTTGCGATTCACCCTGTCGCCGATGGCAACGGGCGGCTCGCGAGATTGCTGACGTCGCACCTGCTCCTTCAGCACGGCTACGGCGTGGTGCGGTTCGTCAGCATCGAGCAACGCATTCTCGATACGAAGGGGGGGTATTACGCGGCGCTTCGCGAGTCGCAGGTCGGCTGGCATGAGGGCGAGCACACGATCTGGCCGTGGATCACCTACCTCATCGAGATTCTCAGCGAGGCATCTGACGACTTCGAGGCCCGGATTGCGAGCAGGCGCAGCCTCGAGGGGATGTCAAAGCAGGCGCGGGTTCGCGAATACCTGCTGAACCACGCCGCTCCCCTCGTCCGAATGCGAGAAATCCGGCGGGCCCTGCCGGGCGTGAGCGACCAGACGATCAGGCTGGTGCTGGCACAGATGCGCGACGAGGGCCTGATCGAGCTGGATCGGGAGATCGGGAAGCGCGGCCGGCAGGCGACATGGCGCCGGATTGGCTAGCTGCCGGTCTGGGCCAACCTGCGAATCGCTTCGACGTCCCCGCGCCCGACCGTCCCGTTGACCCAGGCGACGTGGCGCTCAAGGCGACCCGGGTTGCGGTCGACCAGCTCCTGGAGCGCCAGCGCCTTGCGACCGGCGGCGCCATCGATGGGGTCATCGCGACGGTTGCGCGCCTTGACCTCGATCAGGATCCATCGGTCGTCGGTGGTGTGGATCGCGAAGTCCGGGGTGTACCGATGGGACGTGCCATCCAGGGCCAGGTAGCTGAAGGAGAGGTCCGTCTTCTTCGGATCGCTGATTGCCCCGGTGAAATACACGTCGCGAACCGTCGCGCGATCGAGGTTGAACGCCGCCAGCAGGGACTCGAACAGCTCGGACTCCGGATTGGAGTCGAAGTTGTAGGGGGCGTAGTGGAAGCCGTAGTCGCCGGGATTCTCGGCGATGCGGTCCGGCGGCCAGATCAGGGCCGCGCGATCGGCCGGATATGAGATCGTGGCGACTCGCTGTGGTTGCCCGTCAGGACCCATCTCCTCCCGGAACGCCTCAGGGTTGAGGATGGCCATCTGGCTGTCCTCGTCCGTGACCTCCTCGGCGTAAGTGCCGGTCTGCTCTTCGAGCTGCCGGGAGAGCGGCGGAAGGTGCGCCACCGGTACCTCGCCGCCCGGATAGGCGGCACGGAGCGCATCGAGGACAGCCCAGGCGTCGAGCCGATAGGCCGCCGCGAGCGCGGACGCCGCGCGGTAAGGTCCAACCGTATCGGTCCCGACCTCGAGCTGCAGGGCATCACCGGTCTGGCGCAGCACGCGCCCGGTGGCGGACGCCAGGCCGAGGTCGTACACGGTACGGCTGACGGCGTCCGGCACGACGGTCGGGACGCTGAAGGCGAGCGCGGCGCTGCCCGCCTCCGTGTGCGAGAGGATCCGGCGTGGGCGCTTGATGTGCATCGGGGGTACGTCGGACTTGCGCACCCGGATGGTGGTTGAGTGTGTCTCCCGCGGCTGGCGCTTGAGGTCCGCCAGCGTTTCGCCATACGTCTCTCGCAGCTGCGAGTCGAGTGCGGCCACGTTGGCGCGAGCGAGATAGATGCGCGCCGGCCGCTCGTTGCCTGGGACCTGGCGCAGGCAGCGGGTAGCGGCCTGCAGGACGAAGTTGTTGCTGGTTCGCAGCCGGCGGGCCAGGGCGGTCGCAAACAGGCTGGGGCAATTCCAACCCTCCGTGCCCTTGTTGACGAGCAGGATCACGCGATGGGAGCTCAACGGATCGTTGAGCCGGTTGAACGCATCAACCTCTGCGGCAGTCGACAGCGAGGTGTTGGTCAGGATCGCGGTTGCCGGCAGCCCGGCCCGGCTGACCGCCAGCTCGACGTGCGGGCGGAGGTCCGCCAGGTCATCGGTCTGGGGGAAGTAGAGGGCGAGCTTGGCGGGCGACCCATCCGGCAGGGTGAGATCCCGGTAGGTCGCAAAGAAGTCGGTTACGACCTCGGCCACGAACTCGTCCGCGTTCTCCGGCTCGAAGTCGTACTCGTAGACGTTGTCCTTGACGTCCTTGAGGATGTTGTCCTCGATCCCTTGCCGAAGGCCGTACCAGACCACCACGTCCTTCAGTGGCTGCTTGCGGAAGTACGGCGTGCCGGTGGTGTTGACCACGGCGATGACATTCGTCTCGGCCGCCAGGTAGTCGACCGTCTGGCGCACACGCTTCAGCTCTGCGTCCAGGCTCTGGCCGTAAGTGTGATGAGCCTCGTCGCTGAACACCCCGAGGTGCGGCAGGCTGGCGATGGTCTGGAGGCGCAGGTTGGCCTCCTCGCGCGCCTCCTCGGTGAGGGCGGTGAGCTGGAGGAATCCGGCATTGCGCCGCACCGGCCGCGCCTGGATCCGAATCTTCTCGGTGTTGGTGACCACCAGGTTGAACCGCGACCCGCGGGTGACCGAGATGTCCTTCTCGCCGTCGCGCGTGAAGGTGAGCTTCAGGCTAGCGGCGAACGGCTTGTAGAGGCGAGGGGGCAGGAGGTCCTCGAACCGGATCGAGGCCAGCTCGCGGAGGCTCTCGATGATCGTCTTGCCGGGGGCGAAGACCAGCGCGTTGGCGACGAACGGCTGCTCGGCATCCGGGTACTCGATCGCCAGGGCGAACTCGGTGGCGACGATCGCTCCAATCAGGATCGTCTTCCCGGCCCCCATCGCCAGGGCCAGGATGTAGCTGGGATACTGGAGGCTCATCGTCTCGCGGAGCGCTTCCAGCCGGTGCCGTCGCACAAGCTCGTCATCTGTGCGAATTCGGTTCAGCAGGCCGTCGTAGCCTTCGTTGACCACGATCTCGGTAAGTTCGGCGATGTCCAGGCCAAGCGCCTTGAGCCGATCCATTGGGCGCTCAATCAGGCGCTCGTAGAGCTCGCCGATCCGAGGAGTTCCCTCCACCAGGCGCAGGTACCAGTACGTCTCCAGCGCCCGAATCTGCGGCTCGCGCAGGTAGCGGCTGCTGCCGTCCTCGTTGCGGGCGTACGCCAGGATCTCGCCGACGGCCGGATACGAATCGTGCGCGTAGGCGGCAGTTCGCCAGCCCGTGACCCGCTCGGCCAGGATCTCGTGCAGCTCCGTCATCCCACGCACCCTATCAGGGCCCTGGTTGCGGCCGCAGCGCATTTGCCCGCATCATCGGTGCCGTGACCGATCGCAAACGCTGGCAGGAACACGAGGACCGATGGCAGGCGGAACGCCTGGATCCAGCCCTCGAGCGCACTCCCGAGCGGCGCCCGCGCTTCATCACCCAGTCGGGGGTCGAGATCAACCGGGTCTACACGCCGGCCGACCTGCACGACCCGGCCAACCATCCCGATCGCGGCCGGCCCCGGTATCGGTCCAGTGCCGGCGCGCCTCAAGAGCTGAGCTGGGGCGAGATCGACGACCTGGGCCTGCCCGGCGAGCCGCCCTTCACCCGCGGCATCCATCCCACCGGGCACCGCGGCCGTCTGTGGACGATGCGCATGTTCGCCGGCTTCGGCACGGCCGAGGACACCAACGACCGCTTCAAGAAGCTGATCGCGGCCGGCGGCACCGGACTGTCGATCGCCTACGACATGCCCACCCTGTACGGCTACGACCACGACGAGCCGCTGGCCGCCGGCGAGTTCGGCACCTGCGGTGTGGCCGTCTCGTCCCTGGCCGACATGGAGATCCTGCTCAACGGCCTGCCGGTGGGCGAGATCAGCACCTCGATGACCATCAACTCGCCGGCGGCCATGATCTGGGCCATGTACATCGTGGCCGCCGAGAAGATGGGGGTGCCGCGCGCGGAGCTGACCGGGACGCTGCAGAACGACATCCTCAAGGAGTTCATCGCCCAGAAGGAGTACATCTTCCCGCCTGCGCCGTCGCTTAAGCTGGTGACCGACACCGTCGAGTGGGGCACCCGCGAGCTGCCGCGCTGGAACACGATCAGCATCTCCGGCTACCACATCCGCGAGGCCGGCTCCACGGCCGTCCAGGAGCTGGCCTTCACCATCGCCGACGGGATCGCCTACGTCGAGGATGCGCTGGCGCGCGGCCTGCGCTTCGACGACTTCGCCCCCCGCCTCTCGTTCTTCTTCAACAGCCACAACGACTTCTTCGAGGAGATCGCCAAGTTCCGCGCCGCGCGGCGGATCTGGTACAAGCTGGCCACCGAGCGCTTCGGCGCGGAGAACGAGCGCTCCACCTGGATGCGCTTCCACACCCAGACGGCCGGCGTCTCGCTCACCGCCCAGCAGCCGCTCAACAACTTGACCCGGGTCGCCATCCAGGCCCTGGCGGGGGTCCTGGGCGGCACCCAGTCGCTCCATACCGATGCGTACGACGAGGCATGGGCGGTCCCCTCCGAGGAGGCCGCCCTGCTCGCCCTGCGTCAGCAGCAGATCCTGGCCGAGGAGTCCGGCGCGGCCAACACCGTCGACCCGCTGGCGGGCTCGTACTTCGTGGAGACGCTGACCAACCAGACGGAGCAGGCGGCGTGGGCCTACATCGGGCGGATCGACGAGCTGGGCGGGATGGTGCGGGCCATCGAGGCCGGATTCCCGCAGGCCGAGATCGCCGACGCCGCCTACGAGCAGTCCCGTGAGCTCGAGGCGCACGAACGCGAGCTGGTGGGCGTCACCCGCCACGCGAATCCGGACGAGGAGCTGCGGATTCCGCTGCTCGAGATCAGCCCGGAGCAGGAGCGGCGCCACCTCGACCGGCTGGCCCGCGTCCGCGCCGAACGGGATGCGGACGCCCACGCGCGAGCCATGACCCGGCTCCGCGACGAGGCGGCCGGTGGAGGCGTCAACCTGATGCCCGCCATCGTGGAGGCGGTACAGGCCTACGCCACCATCGGCGAGATGTGCAACGCGCTGCGCGCGGTCTACGGGGAGTACCGCGAGCCGCTCGCCGTCTGACCCCGGCTCCGGCCAGGTGGCCGGGCGGGGCGGGCAGGGAAACGGCGCGGTGTCCGGCGGGACGGGACACGCCGGACGTTCGCAGGGCACGCGCCCGCGCCGATTCCCCGCCGTGACAGCCTGCCACATGACCGCTTACCAGCCGCTTACTGGGCGCTTACCAGATAGGCAAATGTCCGGTTCGTGCTCCCTGATCTCCGCAGGTGACTAAAGCAGGCGGAGGTCTACTTCAGCATCGTGCAGCGCAAGGTGCTCACCCCCTCGGCGTGGGACTCGCCGGCAGAGCTCGAGCAGCGGCTGCTCGCCTTCGAGCAGCGCGTCGCGGCGAAGGCCACGCCGTTCGACTGGCGGTTCACACGCCGCGACCTGCGGCGCCTCTTGGCGCGGCTGCCAGCGCTGGAGAAGGTGGCGGCATGAGCCGGGTCCGCGCGCTAAACGTCACCGTTATTGCGAACTGGCTCACTAGTCAGCGAGCTGCAGTTGCACATCCTCGACGTCGACAGGACCGTCGAACTGGAGCCGTAGAGCAAAGTAATGCGGGTAGAAGGGACAAGCCTCTCCTTCCCGTTGTGGGCCCTTGTGTAGCTGGACCGCGAGACCGGAGTCAACCGCGGAAAGCTGTAGCGAAGGGCGATCCTCGCACGGCAAGCCCACCCATGCGACGAATAGAGCCGCATCGTCGGTGTCGTCGCCCGCAATGCCCTCCATTTCCGGATTGGTGAGGCCGATCCCTGTCGAGCTGGCCGGCACGGCTTGCGCACCCTCCAATGAGCCAGTCCGGTCCCTGATGGTCGCCGTGAACAGCAGATCCTCGTTGGTCAGCCCCTGCACCACCACGGGCTGAGGCGTGCTTGCGGGAGGGCTGCACCCCACCATGAGCACCATAACCCCAACGACGAGAGCGAGTAATCGCCTAGCTTGTGACAAGGCTGACTCCCATGCGCGACAGGACGTCGCCGAGGCGCGTCATCAGACCATTGCCGCTCCCGTCGCCCCCGAAATTGATGCCGACTGCGTAGAGCTGCGATGTGAAGAACCGGTACAGAGGCGAACCGCTGTCGCCGCCCACCCCACCAACGCCCTCCATCTTGGCACCGCACAACGTCTGGCCCGAGTAGCTCCAGCACGTCCAGTCATCGAGAACCTCAGTGAAGCTGAGGGTGTTGCTCACGGCCTGATTCTGGATGAGGACTGCCCCCACTGATGGCCATGTCCAGCCGACAACGTAGCCGTCGCCGTACATCCAGTTCGTCTTCTGTGCGTCGGGCAGCCCGATGCGAACAGCGTCGTAGCCGCCGCTCCAGAGGGACTGGACCTCCCAGCCCAAGAAGCCGTAACCCTTGTGATACCACTGGTTCGACCCGCTGAGTGCGCAGTGCGCCGCGGTCAGGAATTGCTCGTCGCCGTTCTTGAGAACCTGGAAGGCCATAGTGCAGGGCGTACCCGTCGTGCTGCCCCTCCGGACGATGACTGCGGACTTGATCGGGTTGGTGCAATAGTCCCGACTCGAGCAGGCCTGCGGGTCCGCGGGATGACCGACGCCAACGGCCACCGGGACGCCGAGGGCTTCTTCGAGTGCCGGCTGAAGCGCCTGCGCATTCGCGAGGAAGCTCTCATCGACAAGGATGCGGATGAGGTTGGCCCTCGTATCCAACGAGGAGTGATAGGGCATCGGGAGGTCGGTGAGCGATTCCCAGACCTCGAAGACCCGGCGAGTCGCAGATTCGAGAGCTGCATATGGCTCCTCCACGGTGCCGAAAGCGATGTCCGGTCCATCGGGCATGAGGTTCTCGATGGCGGACCGTGTCGCAGCGTCGGCTTCTGTGAGCTGGACAGTGAACCTGCCGGCGTCGCGCTGATCAAAGTACATCCCCCCGTAAGACGGTAGCACGCGGACAAAAGGTGCCACGCGTTGCTCGACTTCCTCTTCGTACTGCATTCGCGCTTCGATTCCTGCGATTTCCGCACCGGTGAAGACGATCCCCCAGCGGTCAGTGCCAACATCGGCGCCGGAGCGAATAATCTCGCCGATCGTCACGTCGTCGGCGGGTAGCCCGAGCAGAGCCCGCTGTTGCTGGCTCCTGCTAAGGTCCCTCGCCTGACTGGCTGGAGCGATAGCCAGCGGAATCAGCGCCAAACAGAGCGCGAGGGTCAGGCGACCGAGGCGCTCGCTCGGTGACCGAGAGACGGGATGAAGCGTGCGCATTGGTAGGGTCCTCCAGCGTTTGCGGCCGAGATGGAACCCGCGCACGGTGACCCGGGTGACGCAGTGAGATCGGCTCAGCCAATCCCTGGAACGCGGTCCGGATGACGCCGTGGGGCACGGCGGGCGGGGCTGTGGGTCGAGCTAGCTCGGGCCAATAGACAGCGCCTCAGCGTGTTGATCAGAGTCGGATGACAGCCTCCATCACGTCAATCCAGTTATCCACCAATGGCGGTCTTGAGATGGCCGGTTCTCTACACGGCGGCTCGACACCAGGTTTCCAACGGTCAGTCGGCCGACTGCGGCACGTAGACACCGTCGACGACCCGCGCGCCGCCGAGCAGCAGGGTCATGATCGTGAGCCCGCCGTTCAGGGGACGCCAGGATGGTCGAGGCGTTGGGCGATCTGGAACACCACGTAGAGGCCATGCTCGCGGCGTCGCATGCGCTTGGCGATGTCGGTCTGCAGCCGGACCCCGGCGGACAGCGACTCGATATCGGGTTGGACGTCCTTAGCCCGAATCCACCGATCCTGGCCGCGTGAGCGCCTGTCGAGAAGGCAGAACAGGTGCCCCAATCTGAGCTGACAGACTGGCGTTGCAACACCCAACCGGGCCATCACCCGGAGGACACCTGTTCGATGCCCCGATCCTACACCCTCGGCGGACAGCGCACGCGGTTCGATGACCCGCGCCTGATCGCGGACGCCGGGCTGCTGCTGCCGGCCACGCTGGCGCAGCGCCTCGGCCTGCGCGAGCTGCTCGCGAGCCACGTCGACCTCGGCGCGGCCGCGGGCCGCTATGCTCGGCTGGCCGTGAAGCTGCACCTGGTCGACGCCACCTTCGAGCTGTTCCGCGCGTTCTACTCGCGGCCGGCCGAGCGCGGCCCGGACGGGCGGCCGGTCAACGCCGTGCGCGGCCTGGTCGACTCCATGCTGTCGCTCCTCCGTGAGCCTGACGTCACCCACCTGGCGGCCGCGACCGACCACGTCATCGAGAGCTGGCGCAACGACGTGTTCCCGGGCTACAAGAGCAGCGCGGGCGTCGACCGCGACCTGCTGGCCCAGTTCGACGACGCGGAGCGCGCCCTGCGGGCGCTGGGCATGGTGACCTGGCCCATGATCGAGGACGAGGCCGATGACGCGCTGGCCGCAGCCGTCGCCCGCTTCGGAACCGATCCGCGCGTCGAGCAGGTGATCGTCTGCAGCGTGGACAAGGACCTGGCGCAGTGCGTGGACGGCGGCCGGGTCGTCCTGCGCGACCGGATGCGGCGGGTCACCTACGATGAAGCCGGCGTGATCGCCAAGTTCGGCGTTGCGCCAGCCAGCATCCCCGACTACCTGGCGCTGGTCGGCGACAGCAGCGACGGCTACCCCGGCCTGCCGGGCTGGGGCGCCAAGAGCGCGGCCACGGTCCTGGCGCGCTGGGGCCAGCTGGAGGCGATCCCCGACTCCCCGCTGGAGTGGGAGGTTCCTCTTCGCAACGCGGTCACGCTGGCCGCCACCCTGCGCCAGCAGCGGGCGCAGGCGATCCTCTATCGCCGGCTGGCGATCCTCAACATCGACGCCGCGATCAGCGGCAGGCTGGACGACCTGGAGTGGCGCGGCGTGCCGCGCGAGCCGTTCCTGGCGCTGTGCGACGAGCTGGGATTCGAGACGATTCGCGAGCGGGTCCACCGCTGGGCGGCCTGACGGGGGTCCTCGCAGGGCCGGGTGGGGCGGCACCATCGGTCTAGGACCATCGGTGGGTTCTGGTGCATTCGGGTGAGGTGTAGCGTCGCCTCCCGATGTCTCGACGCACCACGTTCGCGGCCCTGCTGGCCGCGCTGTTCACCTTCGGCGCCGCCACGCCGTGGCTGGGGCTGGCGCCGCGCGCGGTTGCCGCGTCGTGCTCCGAGTGGAGCTCCGAGACCCAGCCGCCACCCACCATTCGCGTCTTCCGGCACGTGAGCGGTGCGGTGGAGACCGTGGAGTTCAAGGCCTACACCAAGAACGTCCTGTCGCGCGAGTGGATCGGCTCGTGGACGGCCGAGTCGCTGCGTTCCGGGGCGCTGGCGGTCAAGCACTACGCCTGGTACCAGGTCCTGCGCTGGCGCGGCGGGGTCAACGCCGCCGGCGAGTGCTTCGACCTGCGCGACGACACCTGGGACCAGGTCTACGACCCGTCGAAGCCCACCTGGGGCACCGCGGCCGCGGCGGTCGACGCGACCTGGGGCACGCGGGTCCTGAAGAACGGCTTGATCTTCCCCACCTACTACAACGCCGGGAACGTCAACGAGGCATGCGGCGCCAACGCCAACGGCTGGAAGGCCTTCCAGTGGGGCACCCAGGCCTGCGGGCTGGCGGGCAAGACGGCCGCCCAGATCATGACCATCTACTACTACCCCGGCGTCACGGTGACCGATGCGCCGGCTCCCACGCCCACGCCGGCTCCCACGCCCACGCCGGCTCCCACGCCCACGTCGGCTCCCACGCCCACGCCGGCTCCCACGCCCACGTCGGCTCCCACGCCCACGCCGCCGACCGGCAGCCCGACCCCGGCCCCGACGGCCACCCCCGCCCCGACGCCGACACCGACACCGACACCGACACCGACACCGCTGGCCACGCCTCCGCCGGCACAGCAGCTGCCGGGTGGCGGGCAGGCCGGGGTGGCCGAGGCGGCTGCCCCGCCACCGCCGCCGCCTGCAGCACCGGCTCCGCAGGTGGTCCAGGCCGCGGATCCGGACCCTTCACCGTCGACCTTCCGCGGCCGCCTGGCGGATTGGGAGCGGTCCGGCGCGGCCATGCGCCGCGTGCTGGAGCGCAGCGACGGTTCCGGCGACGAGGGCGACCTGCCCGCGGCCGCCATGGAGGCCGGCCGCGCAGATTCTCTGCCGACATCTTCCGACGCACGGCTGGCCGCGTTCCGGCCGCTCTGGCAGTCGGCGATCCGCCAGCTCACCCGGGCGGTCGCCCAGCAGCTCGGCGCCGGCCGGCCGGTCGCCGGACTCCCCCAGCTGGCCCGCCGCTGAACAGCTGCCAGCCGGCTGCTAGTCGCTTCGGCCCAGGACCAGCTCGGCGGCGGCCAGATCCTGGATCGCCAGTCCGACGCTCTTGAAGACGGTGATCGACTCCGGGTCGCGCTGCCGCGCCCAGCCGGCGTCCACGGTGCCGATCTCGCAGAACCCGTCCGCCGCCAGCAGGCCCGCGTCCAGCGCGGCGACCAGGTCGCCGGCCTCGGCCAGTGCCGCCTCGCGCGAGTCGACCGCCACCAGGCCCGCACGGGCGAACGCCTGGGGCGGCAGCTCCACCATCCCCAGCCGAAAGGCCCCGATCCCGTTGACGTGGGCGCCTGGCCGCAGCCAGGCCGCGTCGAAGACGGGCTCGGCGGAAGTCGTGGCGCAGCACACCACGTCGGCCCCGCGCACGGCCGCCTCGGCGGACTCCACCGCCCCGACCCGCCGTTCCGGCCCGACCTCGCGCTCCAGCCCCGCCGCCAGCCGCTCCCTCGCCGACGGCGTGCGGGCATAGACCCGCACCTCCTCCAGCGAGGGACGGGCGGCCAGCACGGCGCGTACCTGCCACGCTGCCTGTCCGCCCGCGCCGAGGAGGGCGAGGACCCGCGTGTCATGCCTGGCCAGCAGGCGGGTGGCCACGCCCGAGGCGGCCCCGGTCCGCATCCTTGTGATCGCCCCACCATCCAGCACCGCCCGCGGTTCGCCGGTCGCGGCGTCGATCCAGACCACCACCGCCTGGACGGTGGGCAGCCCCCGCTCCGCGTTGGCGGGCGTCACCGTCACCAGCTTGACCGTGGTGCCGGACCCGCCGTCCCGGACGCCGGGCATCAACAGCAGGTCCCCCGCCGGCAGGCCGGCGTGGCTGCGGAGCGGAGACCGGTCGCGGCCGGCGGCCACGTCGCGGTAGGCCGCCTCGACCGCGTCCAGCAGCTCTCCGGTCGGGACGGCAGCTTCCACCGCCGCCGCATCCATGAAGCGCATCTGCCGACGATCCTAGTCCCCGGCCGCCGTCGGCGAAGCCACCGTTCGGCCGCGCGGCGCGCGACAAACCGGGAGGAGGCTAAGGTATTGAAGCAGGCGTCTTCGGCACGTCGCTTGCGGAGGGAGGTGACCATGCTGACCACGCTGCGTCGCGAGCTGAACGACCTGGGCTGGATCATCCGAACGCTTGGCCTGGTGGCGGTCGGCGCCGCCATCTACCGCGAGCTGCGCCTGCCTCCCGAGGAGCGGACCTGGCACGGGCGGCTGCTGGGGTTCGTGCCGTACGACTTCCGCATCCCGACCCCGCGTCGTCTCGCGAACGCCTGGTGGAACGGCGGCAGCGATCGGATCATCAGCGACCAGCCGTTCGGCGTCGGCTGGGCCGTCAACCTCCCGGCGCTGATCGGGCGGACGCAGCGGATCCTGGCACGCCGACCGGGCGCCGGGTCGGGAGGCGAGCCCAACCGGTAGGATCAGCCGGTGAGCTGGTTCCCGGTTCTGCTGGCGGTGCACATCTCCCTGGCGGTGGCGCTGGTGGCGCCAAGCCTGGTGCTCCCCTTCCTGCTGCGGCGACGTAGCGGCCCTGCGGGACCGAACGCGCTGGTCCGCGGCCTGATGGCGCTGCAGGGGACCGGGTCGCTTGCGGTGGCGGTGGGCCTGGCCCTGACCGGCGGCGGCCTGCTGGCCCTCCTGGGGCTGGAGCTGCTGGGCCAGCCATGGCTGCTCGTCGCCCTGCTCATCTATGCCGGCAACCTGCTGGTGGCGGCCTTCGTCTCGCGGCCGAACCTGCGTCGCCTGCTGGGCATCGGTGCTGATGGCGACGATGCGGCATGGCGCCGCCGAGCCCGGCGCCAGCGCTACCTTGCCTACGGCATGGCGGCGGCGACCGGCGCCATCGGCCTGCTGATGAGCACCAAGCCCGCGCTGTGGTGACCACGGACGGCAGCGCCGTCCGCATCGGTCAGAAGGTCGGGATGGGCAGTGGGCGACCCATGAGCCAGAAGAGACCGGCCACGATCAACAGCAGCGCGATCACGAACAGCGCTAGCCAGCGCAGGACTTCCCATGCCACGGCGATCTCCCTCGGCGTCCGGTCGGCAGCAGACCAATCCCCCACGGTCGGGCGATTCTACCCGGCCCGATCCGCCGCGAACAGGTTTCCGCATCCGCGCCTAGAATCCGGCCCGTGACGCTCCGCCTGTACGATGCGCTCCGCCGTGAGGCGGTGCCCTTCGCCCCGCTCGGACCCGGGCCGGTGGGGCTCTACGTGTGCGGCGTGACGCCGTACGACACGGGCCACCTGGGCCACGCCTTCACCTACGTCAGCTTCGACGTCCTGCATCGGTACCTCGAGTACCTCGGGCACGACGTGGTCTACGTCCAGAACCTGACCGATGTCGACGACGACATGCTGCGGCGTGCTCGGGAGCTGGGCGAGGACTACCTGGCCCTGGGGAACCGGAACGTGACGACCTTCCTGACCGAGATGGCCGCGCTGAACTGGCTGCCCCCGGACCACCTGCCGCGCGCCACCGAGCACATCCCAGCCATGCTGGCGATGATCGCCAGCCTGCTGGAGCGCGGGCACGCCTACCGGGCCGGCGGCCACGTCTACTACGCCATCGACTCCTGGCCGCGCTACGGGGAGCTCTCACGGCTGACGCGGGCGGAGATGCTGCCGCTCGCCAACGAGCGTGGCAACCTGCCCGACCTGCCCGGCAAGCGCGATCCGCTGGACTTCGTCCTCTGGCAGCCGTCCGCGCCCGACGAGCCGTCCTGGCCGTCTGCCTGGGGGCCGGGCCGCCCCGGCTGGCACATCGAGTGCTCCGCCATGAGCACCGCGTACCTCGGCCCCCGGTTCGAGATCCACGGCGGAGGTGCGGACCTGGCCTTCCCCCACCACGAGTCGGAGATCGCCCAGTCCGAGGGGGCCACCGGGCAGCAGCCGTTCGTGGGCTGGTGGATGCACGCCGGGATGCTCCGCTTCGGGGGCGAGAAGATGAGCAAGTCGCTCGGCAACCTGGTGCTGGTCCGCGACCTGCTGCGCTCCTACCCCGGCGACGCGATCCGCCTGTACCTGGTGTCGCGCCACTACCGCGACGAGCTGGACTACCGCGAGGCCGATGTCGAGGCTGCGGCGGCGGCCGCCGCGCAGCTGCGACGCGCGTGCCGGGCGGCCGAGGAGATCGAGCCGCTGGCACCGGCCCGCGCCGACCCGTCGGCGCTGCACCCGGTGGTGGCGGCGCACCGCGAGCGATTCCTGGCTGCCATGGACGACGATCTGGACACACCGACCGCCCTCCCCGAGCTGCATGCCCTGGCGGAGACCTGCCTGGGTGCCACCGACCCGGACCTCGGGGTCCAGGCCGGCTGGATGATCCGCGAGCTGGGGGCGCGCATCCTGGGCCTGCGGCTGGCCACCGTTCCCAGCCTGGCGGAGGCGGGGCGGGCGGTCGTCGCATGAGCCGCCAGCCGCCCCCGAACGAAGCGGAGGACGACCTCGTTCCGGTGAGCGTGCGGCTCGGCGCCGTGGTGCCGCCCGAGGAGCCGGAGGACTGGACCCGCCCGCTGACCTGGGCGGCGGCGGCCGGGATGCTCACCGCCCCCGCCGTGGCCGGCGGCTGGCTCGTGGTGTGGCCTCCCGTCGCCGCCTCGGCGCCGAGCCTCGGCACCTGGCTGGTGG
>JBOGSY010000010.1:0-17799 GCA_050691915.1 Candidatus Limnocylindria bacterium
TCGCCAGCCAGGCCAGGAACCGGTCCCGCTCCTGGGCCGCGGCGCGTCGCAGGCGCCGCTGGGCGCGCGATGTCAGCCGGGTCGAGGCCGCGTCCAGGCCGAGCCGGTCCAGGTCCAGCAGCCGCGCGCCCAGGAGGCGGGCAGCTTCCTCCGAGACGGCCCGGGGCGCCGACAGGTCGACGACCAGCGGCGGGACGGGCCTGGATGCCACGTGCCGGCGCTGGATCACCGCCGTCGCGCTGCGGATCGCCACGGCCAGGACATCGTGGCGTCCCGGGTCGGCCAGGGCATCGTCCACCAGGAGGGCCTGATGGCCTTCCGAGGAGGGGAGCGCGGCGGCCACCCGCTCCGCCCGTTCGGCGTGGCGCGAGGCGACGGTCACCGTCATGCCAACCTCGGCCAGCAGGCGCGCCAGCTGCGTTCCCATGGTGCCGGTGCCGATCACCAGCGCCGAGCCGGCCCCCGGGCCCATCCGCTCCGTGACCCACCGCACCGACCGGTCCGCCAGCGACGCATCGGCACCCGGCAGGGCCTCGGAGCGGACCGCCTTGCCGAAACGGATCGCACGCCGGAACAGCTCGTTGAGCACCGGTCCGCTCTCGCCGTGCTCCAGGGCGGAGGCGTAGGCCCCGCGAACCTGCCCCAGCAGCTGCTCCTCGGCGACCACCGCGGAGTCCAGGCCGCCGACCACCAGCAGCGTGCGCTCCACGGCCGCCGGCCCCCGGTGCAGGTGGAGCCCCCGCGCTGTCGGCGGCTCCCAGCCGGGCGGCGCCACCCCGACCAGCTCGACCCGGTGGCAGGTGTGCAGCATGACGCGCTCCGGCAGGGCCGCGCCGACCTTGCGCAGCCGTGCCGCGAGGCGCTCACGATCGTGGGTGTCCGCCTCGCGGAAGGTCGCCGCCAGCACCACCAGCCCGTTGGCTGCAGCGCTCCGGCGGTCCGATTTGCGGGATGGTGCGTCGGATGACAACGAGGTCTGCCAGGATGGGAGGTGAGCGGCGAGGCTAGGCAGGCCGGCCTGCCCCGGTCAACTGTATGACGAGATTTGCAGAGAAATGTCAATATTCAGGAGGCGTTTGCCCGTGACGTGCCCCCTCCCGGCGGCCCCTGACCAGGGATCGCTCGCACTCTGGATTCCAGACCGCTTATAGTTGCTCCCTCAAGTACCTGAGGAGAGACATGGAATCCGACCTCGCATTGCTGGCGCTGCGCATCTCCATCGGTGTCATCTTCGTCGCCCACGGCCTCCAGAAGCTCCTGGGCTGGTGGGAAGGGCCGGGCTGGGAAGGCTGGAAGGGCTTCATCGGCTACCTGCGCATCCGGCCGGTCGCCTTCTGGGCGAGCGTCTCGCTGGCCGCGGAGCTGGGCGGTGGGTTGGCCCTGATCGCCGGCCTGCTGGTGCCGTTGGCCGCGGCCGGGCTGGTGGCGCAGGCAATGGTGCTCGGCTGGAAGGTCCACCGGCCCAAGGGATTCTGGGCGCAGAACGGCGGCATCGAGTTTCCGCTCGCCTTCCTGGCCGGCTCCTTCGCCATCCAGCTGCTGGGCCCGGGGGCCTGGTCGCTCGACGCGGTCCTGGCGGTCGACGTCCTGTACGAGCCCGCGGTGCGCTGGGTGATCCTGGCCCTGGCCGTGGCCGGCGCGCTGGTGGCCCTGGCGATCTCGTCGATGGGCGCGTCGCCGGCGGGCGGGGAGCAGGCTCACGCAACCGACGCCTGACGCCGGCCTGGGCGGGGGGTTGCCGCGCCGCGTCCTGTTCGGGATCTCGGTGACGCCCAATGCCGTTGACCATCCGCGGCTGGTCGAGCAGGTCCTGGCGGCCGAGCGCGGCGGGTTGGACCTGGTCGGGATCCAGGACCACCCTTACCAGCGCCGCTTCCTGGACACCTTCGCGCTGATCGCCGACCTGCTGGCCCGCACCGCGCACCTGCGCTTCTTCCCGGATGTCGCCAGCCTGCCAATGCGTGGCCCGACCATGATCGCCAAGGCCGCGGCATCCCTGGACGTGATGAGCGGCGGCCGCTTCGAGCTGGGCATCGGGGCCGGCGGCTTCTGGGACGCCGTGGCCGGCATGGGTGGGCCGCGACGCAGCAACGCGGAGGCGTTCGATGCGTTGGCCGAGGCGATCCCCGTCATCCGCGCCGCGCTGGAGGTCGGCCCGGAACGGCGCGTGGTGCGCGGCGGCGGCGACCATTACCCGGTGCCCGGCTATCCGCCCGGGCCCCCGCCGGCCCATCGGGTCGAGATTTGGGTGGGCGCCTACCGCCCGCGCGGCCTGCGCCTGATCGGCCAGCTGGCCGATGGCTGGGTGCCGTCCCTGGGCTACCTGGGCCCGGCCGCCTTCCGCCGGGCGGCCGCCCGCCTGGACGAAGCCGCCCTGGAGGCGGGTCGCGACCCACGGGCCATCCGTCGCCTGTACAACCTGGGCGGTGTCATCACCGACGGCGAGGTGGGGGAGGGGCCGCTGTCCGGCCCACCGGAGCGCTGGATCGAGACGCTGACCGGCTGGGCGCTGGAGCTGGGGGTCGACGGCTTCATCTTCTGGCCGGGGGACGCCGGCACCCGGCAGGTGGAGCGGTTCGCGCAGGAGGTCGCGCCGGCGGTCGCCGCCGGCGTGGCGGCCGCCGGCCGCCAGCCCTAGTCCCCAGACTGTCGATCACGTCCGGAAGCCTCACAACTAGGCGGTCGCCGCCTCCACCATGATCTCCGCCGCCCGGAGGCAGGCGGCGCCGTCCACGTCCAGGTGGGTCACGGCCCGCACCACGCGGGCGCCGAACGGGTTGAGCAGGACGCCGCGCTGCCGGCAGGCGGCCACGAAGGTGGCGGCATCCGGCACGCCTGGAGCATCCGCCAGCTCGAAGACCAGGATGTTGGTCTGCACGGTGGCCAGCTCCAGCCGGAAGGCGGGGCTCGCCGCCAGCTGCTTGGCGATGCTCCGGGCGTTGGCGTGGTCCGTGGCCAGGCGCTCCACGTTGTGGGCCAGCGCGTAGCGGCCGGCGGCCGCCAGGATGCCGGCCTGCCGCATGGCCCCGCCCATCATCCGCCGATGACGCCGCGCCCGGTCGATGTGCTCGTCCGAGCCGGCCAGCATGGAGCCGCCGGGGGCGCCGAGCCCCTTGGACAGTGCCAGGCTGACCAGGTCGAAGGGGGCGGCCAGCTCGGCGGGCGGCCGCGCGCTAGCGACCGCGGCGTTCAGCAGCCGTGCCCCATCGCAGAAGGACGCGATGCCTCGCTCGCGGGCCGCCGAGCAGACGGCGTCCGCATCGGCCTGGGGAACGACCAGGCCTCCGCCGCGATTGTGGGTGTTCTCGATCCAGACCAGGCAGGTGGGTGGGTAGAGCATGTGCCCCGCCGGCAGCGCCGCGGCCTCGAAGTCGGCCGCGTCGAACAGGCCGCGCCGGCCTGGGTCACCGGCGTGGACGAGCTGCACGCCGGCGTTCGCCCCGGCGCCACCGGTCTCGTGCAGCTCCACGTGGGACTGCCAGGGGACGACCACGCTGTCACCGGGCCGGGTCAGGACCCGGAGCGCGACCTGATCGGCCATGGTGCCGGTGGGCAGGAAGAGCGCCGCCTCCTTGCCCAGCAGGGCCGCGACTTCCGCCTGCAGCCGGTTGACCGATGGATCCTCCCCGTACTGGTCGTCGCCGACCTCCGCCTCGAAGATGGCCCGCCGCATCCCCGGAGAGGGGAGCGTGACGGTGTCGGAGCGCAGGTCGATCCGGGTGCTGACGTGGGTGGTCATCCGGGCCGAGTCTAGCGCCGCGCCCCGCGCCGACCGCCGCCCACACCGCCGGTCAAGAGCATCAAAGACTCTCCACCTAAGCTCGACCGGTAGTGGCTCAATTTGGATTGAGCCATTGGCGCGGCGTGCCCGCCGATCGGCGAGTGGGCCATGACTGCCCTAGAGGCCGGCGGCCTTGGCCACACGCGCAACGATCAGGTGGGTGTCGTCCCTCAACTTCTCAACCCCGTAGTCCTTGATGAGTTGGGCGTAGTCCATGTTGGCTCCGAACGTCCGCACTACGATGCCCCGGTACGGAATCCCGCCGTCCGTGGTGAGTTTGGATTCGTTTCGTCAGCTGGTCCCGCAGATCGAGCAGAAAGGCCAGCCCGTCAACCTCGTCACGCTGGCCGACCAGCCACGACGGGACGAGCTTGGTAACGGGATCCATGGCGGTCCACGTCCACACGTCGCCCTAGCCCACTCGCCCCGGTGCGGCTCGGGGACGTTCTTGGCCTTGGCGTAGGGACTAGCGGCGAATCAGCCAGCGAACAAGGGCCACAACGACGCCCACGATGACCAGCCCAAGGAGCAGGAGTGGGACTGCGAGGTCAGAAAGGGCGTCGCAGGAATCGCACACGGTCTAGGCCGTGTGCTCGCGCTCCCATCGGGCCTTTGCGGCCCGGCGCGCGCTCTCGCTGCGCTCAGCGGGCGTCATCTTCGCCGCCCGAGCCGCACCGCCCTTGATGCCGCCAAGGTGACCACGCGCAATCGCCGCCGGGTCCTTCTCGCGGACCGGCTCAGGGGATCGCTGACCAGTCGCCAGGTCCACAACGGCCTTAGCAAGTTGAGCAGGATCGCGGGGCATGTGGGTCCGCTTCATCGCGCCGCCTCGATCTGGGCGCGGGCTGAGTCCATCTTGCGACGGTCGGCAGCCGGTCGGCGGGTAGCGCCGTTCCCGGCCCGCTTCTCCCAGTCGCAGAGGCCGCAGCCCTTGTGGCGCTGTCCCTTATGGGACTTGTTCTTCATGCCGAGAGGATACGGGCTGTGCGTGAGAGCGTCTACGAAAGCGAGGTTTCAAATTGAGCCACTACCGGTCCGATGGTAGTGGTCACCACCGCTCGACCGGTAGTGTCTCAGTTTGAGCACCGAGCATGCTTGACCCCCCGCGGCCAACCCTGCATGCTTGAGGGGTGAAGAAGCAGAAGATGCCCACCGATCCGATGCAGCGAGCCAAGCTCGTGATCGATCTCGCAACGGGTGAGGTCGAGCCAGAGGCTGAGCGTGAGAAGGACCCCGCATCGGTCGCACTCGGCCGACAAGGCGGGCTGATCGGCGGGAAGCGGCGGGCGGAGAAGCTATCGCCCGAGCGACGGCGCGAGATCGCCAAGAAGGCCGCTGCGGCTCGCTGGGGGACCCCTCGGCGGGACTGACGGGCCGTTCATCGCTGCGAACCACCAACCGCACCAATCGCGTTGACGCGCAGTGGCGCTTGGTCGTATGATCCGCCTGCCCACCTTGGTGGGTACGCGATGGCCCGGGAGCGACCAAAAGGTTCCTGTCAGAACTCGCTCCCGGGCCACCATCCGAACCTGGTGACACGAGTCGCACAGGCCGGTATTGCGTGCTCAGACTAGCGATTTGAGGGGTCATGGTCAAGCCGTATAGAGGTCCAGCATGAGCGAAGCCGATACGTACCGGGAGGAGCTGCGGAAGGTCGTGTCGCGCCTCGCGGTAGTTGAGGCCGAGCGGGACGCATTGCTCAACCTCAGGGCCGGTTACCAATCGCTCCTGCGGCTTGCTGAGCGTGCGGAGAACCCGACGAAGGCCGCTGCCCCTCCCCGCGTTGCCGCGACCGCCGCTAAGCGTGCTGCGACCGCTGCCGCCGCTAAGCACACGAATCAGCCGAAGGGCGAGGTCAGCTTGCAAAGCACGGTGCTCAAGATCATCCGGGATGCCGCAGGTGAGCCGATGCATGCCCGAGAGATCTGGGTCCGGGCGCAGGCGCTCGGCGTGGTGTCCGACTCCAAGGAGCCCGAGAAGATCGTCGAGCTTCTGGCGTACCGCGCCAAGAAGCAGGGCTTGCCCTATGAGCGCGTCGGCAAGCTCACGTGGAGGTGGGCCGGGGAGGATTAGCGGTGGGCCGGGCAGGTTCGCAGTCGCAGGGATTAGCACCCAGCGGCGCGGGTTCAATTCCCGCCCGGTCCACCACCGACTCGGAGTATACCACGCCGATCTCCTCAAGCATCGTGACAGACTGTTGTCACGATCCTCAAGCATCCTGTCAGCATGAACAGGTTGAGCACCAAGGAACGCGCGGAGATCATCCGGCTGTTGGTCGAGGGGACCAGCCTGCGAGCCGTGAGCCGGATCACCGGCCGCTCGATCAACACCGTGTCCAAGCTGTTGGTGGACATCGGCGCGGCGTGCTCGGACTATCAGGACCGCACCCTTCGCAACCTGACCTCGACCCGGATCGAGTGCGACGAGATTTGGGCGTTCTGCTACGCGAAGGCGCGCAACGTCCCCGAGCAGCACAAGGGCGATTGGGGCTTCGGTGACGTGTGGACCTGGACCGCCATCGACCCCAATAGCAAGCTGATCGCATCGTGGCTCGTCGGCTGGCGCGGCGAGGAAGAAGCCGTGGACTTCCTCGTGGACCTGCGCTCGCGACTGGCGAACCGGGTGCAGTTGACCACGGATGGGCATATCGCCTACCGAGGCGCGGTCGAGCGGGCGTTCGGGTCGAATGTGGACTACGCGCAGTTGATCAAGCAGTACGGCCGAGACGATGCCGAGGAAGTCCATCAGGCGCGCAAGTACAGCCCGAACAAGGTGACGAGCCAAGAGGTCCGCATCCTGTCCGGCGACCCCGATCCAGCGCTGATCTCCACGTCCTATGTGGAGCGCAACAACCTCACGATGCGGATGAGCATGCGACGGTTCACGCGGCTGACCAACGCCTTCTCCAAGAAGGCCGAGAATCACGCGGCGGCGGTCGCGCTCTACACCATGCACTACAACTTCGCGCGGCAGCACAAGAGCCTGTCGAACCCGTACCCGCGAACCCCCGCGATGGCGGCGGGCATCGCGGAGCACGTGTGGACGTGCGAGGAGATCGCAGCGCTGATCGACTAGGGCGAGCCGAGCGGGTATGCTCGGCGTGGCAAGGAGAAGGTCGGGAGCAATCCCGGCCTTCAGCATGACCGGCCTCGATCCTGAAACTGAGACACTACCGCTCGACCGCTTCAGTTGACGAAGCGCAAACCGGTGATATACTCTCCGTTCGCGTGTCCGCGCCCCACCATGCCTTCCACCATGCCCTTCCCAAGGAGTCAGAATGGCCTTGGCCGAGTCCGCCAGCCGGTTTGAGCTGGCCCCGCGCCGTGAGAGCTTCTCGCATATCCCGGAGGTCCTTCCCCTCCCGAACCTGATCCAGACCCAGACCGATTCCTTCTCCTGGTTCGTCCAGACCGGCCTCCGCGAGCTCCTGGACGAGATCACCCCCATCACCGACTTCACCGGCAAGAACCTCGAGCTGCACTTCCGCAACTACTTCTTCGAGGAGCCGAAGTTCAGCGAGGAGGACTGTCGCACCCGCGACCTCACCTACTCCAAGCCGCTGAAGGTCGAGGTCGACCTGGTCATCAAGGAGACGGACGAGGTCAAGCACCAGACCGTCTTCATGGGCGACTTCCCATGGATGACGGACCAGGGCACCTTCATCATCAACGGCGCCGAGCGGGTGGTCGTCAGCCAGCTGGTGCGCTCGCCGGGCGTGTATTACACCGGCTCCGAGGATCCGGCCACCGGCCGGAGGCTGTTCGCTGCCAAGGTCATCCCCAACCGTGGCGCCTGGCTCGAGTTCGAGACCAGCAACAAGGACCTGCTCAGCGTCAAGGTCGATCGCAAGCGCAAGATCCCGGTCACCACCCTGCTGCGCGCCGTCGGGTTCGAGGACAGCGCGGAGATGCTCAAGCTCTTCACGCCGGTCGACGACAACCCGGAGCACCCCTACGTCCAGCTGACCCTGGACAAGGACACCGCCGAGACCCAGGACGAGGCCCTGATCGAGGTCTACAAGAAGCTGCGCCCCGGGGACCCGCCCACGGTCGACAACGCGCGGGCCCTGGTGACCAGCCTGTTCTTCAACTTCCGCCGCTACGACCTGGGCCGGGTGGGCCGCTACAAGCTGAACAAGGCCCTGGGCGACGTGGCCGGCAAGCTGAAGATCGACCTGCCGTCCGAGGCCAAGGGCAACCTGCGCGACGCACGGGTCATCAGCCGCAACGACATCGTGGCCATCATCGGCAAGCTGATCGAGCTGGACAACGGCCGGGGCCAGGCGGACGACATCGATCACCTGGGCAACCGCCGGATCCGGGCCAACGGGGAGCTGATCCAGAACCAGTTCCGGATCGGCCTGCTCCGCATGGAGCGGGTCGTCAAGGAGCGGATGACGATCACCGATGCCGACCAGGCGACGCCGAATACCCTGATCAACATCCGCCCGGTGGTGGCCGCCATGAAGGAGTTCTTCGGTGGCAGCCAGCTCTCGCAGTTCATGGACCAGACCAACCCGCTGGCCGAGCTGACCAACAAGCGCCGCCTGTCGGCGCTGGGTCCGGGCGGCCTCTCGCGCGAGCGCGCGGGTTTCGACGTTCGTGACGTGCACCCGTCCCACTACGGGCGGATGTGCCCCATCGAGACGCCGGAGGGCCCGAACATCGGTCTCATCGGTTCGCTGGCGACCTACGGCAAGATCAACAACTACGGCTTCATCGAGACGCCGTACCGCAAGGTCCGCAAGGTCGTCACCCACAAGGACCGGCAGGCCGATGTCCTGGGCCAGGTGCTGGCCGAGGACCTGGTGCCGGCCGACGGCCGCAAGCCGATCGCCAAGGCGGGCGCCGCCATCGACGACAAGCTGTGGGCCGCCATCAAGGAGCACAAGCTCGCCGCGGTCCGCATCCGGCCGGTGGTCTCGGCCGAGATCGAGTACCTCGCCGCCGACGAGGAGGAGCGGTTCTACATCGCCCAGGCCAACGCGCCGCTGGACGATGACGAGCACTTCGTGGAGGAGCGGGTCATGGTCCGCTACCGCGACGAGTTCCGCGTGCAGCCGGCCGAGGACGTCGACTACATGGACGTCAGCCCCAAGCAGATCGTCAGCGTGGCGACGGCCATGATCCCGTTCCTGGAGCATGACGACGCGAACCGGGCGCTGATGGGCTCGAACATGATGCGCCAGTCGGTGCCGCTCCTTCAGCCGGAGGCCCCGGTGGTGGGGACCGGGGTGGAGTACCGCGCCGCCTTCGACTCCCAGCAGGTGGTCGTCGCCAACCACCCCGGCACGGTGGTGAGCGTGACCTCCAGCGAGATCATCGTGGAGCGCGACGAGGGCAACGAGCGCGACACCTACTCGCTCAAGAAGTTCCTGCGCTCGAACCAGGGGACCTGCATCAACCAGCGTCCCATGGTCGACGTGGGCGACCGGGTGGCGCAGGGCCAGGTGCTGGCCGACAGCTCCAGCACGGACCAGGGCGAGATGGCCCTGGGCCAGAACATCCTGGTCGCCTTCCTTCCCTGGGAGGGCGGCAACTACGAGGACGCCATCGTCATCAGCGAGCGCCTGGTGCGGGAGGACCTGTTCACCTCCATCCACATCGAGAAGCACGAGATCGAGGCCCGCGACACCAAGCTCGGCCCCGAGGAGATCACGCGGGACATCCCGAACGTGGGCGAGGAGAGCCTGCGCAACCTGGACGAGGACGGGATCATCTACGAAGGCGCGGAGGTCAAGCCGGGCGACATCCTGGTCGGCAAGATCACGCCCAAGGGCGAGACCGAGCTGACCGCGGAGGAGCGCCTGCTGCGCGCGATCTTCGGCGAGAAGGCGCGCGAGGTGAAGGACAGCTCGCTGCGCCTGCCCCACGGCGAGCGGGGGATCGTGGTCGACGTCCGCCAGTTCAGCCGGGAGTCGGGCGACGAGCTGCTGCCCGGCGTCAACCGCCTGGTGCGGGTCAGCGTGGCCCAGAAGCGCAAGATCGCGGTGGGCGATAAGATGGCCGGCCGCCACGGCAACAAGGGCGTGATCGCCAAGATCCTGCCGGTGGAGGACATGCCGTTCATGCCGGACGGCACCCCGGTCGACATCGTCCTCAATCCGCTCGGCGTTCCGAGCCGGATGAACATCGGCCAGATCCTGGAGACGCACCTGGGCTGGGCCATGAAGGTCCTGGGCCTCAAGGCCGCCACGCCGGTCTTCGACGGCGCCACCGAGGAGCACATCCGCGAGCGGCTGGTGCAGGCCGGGCTGCCGGAGGACGGCAAGACGGTCCTGTACGACGGGCGCACCGGGGAGGCGTTCGACCACCGGGTCACGGTGGGCTACATCTACATGCTCAAGCTCCACCACCTGGTGGAGGACAAGATCCACGCCCGCAGCACCGGGCCGTACAGCCTGATCACCCAGCAGCCGCTGGGCGGCAAGGCCCAGTTCGGCGGCCAGCGCTTCGGCGAGATGGAGGTCTGGGCGCTCGAGGCCTACGGCGCGGCGAACATCCTCCAGGAGCTGCTGACGGTCAAGAGCGACGACGTGGTCGGCCGCGTCCAGACGTACGAGGCCATCGTCAAGGGGGAGGAGATCCAGTCGCCGGGCGTGCCCGAGTCGTTCAAGGTCCTCATCAAGGAGCTGCAGGCGCTGGGCCTGTCGGTGGAGATCCTGAACGAGAACGAAGAGGAGATCCGCTTCATCGAGGACACCGGCAGCTATCCGCTGCCGGACCTGGGCGGCATCAACCTCCAGGGATTTGAGGAGTAACCACGGCGCGGCGCCGGGATCGGCGCCGCGCACAGCCATCGGTCCATCACCCGCCGGGGCCTGGTCAGCCCTGGCCACCCGAGCCAGTCGCGGCGATCAGCCGCAGGAGTCGTAGCCGCTCATGCTGGAAGTCAACAACTTCGACGCCATTCGGATCAGCCTCGCCTCGCCGGATCAGATCAAGGGCTGGTCGTCCGGCGAGGTCACCAAGCCGGAGACGATCAACTACCGCACCCTCAAGCCGGAGAAGGACGGCCTCTTCGACGAGCGCATCTTCGGTCCCACCAAGGACTGGGAGTGCTACTGCGGCAAGTACAAGCGCATCCGCTACAAGGGGATCATCTGCGACAAGTGCGGCGTGGAGGTCACCCGCTCCAAGGTGCGCCGTGAGCGGATGGGCCACATCAAGCTGGCCAGCCCGGTCAGCCACATCTGGTACTTCAAGGGCACCCCGTCGCGGCTGGGCATCCTGCTGGACGTCAGCCCGCGCAACCTGGAGCGGATCCTGTACTTCGCGCTGTACGTGGTCACCCGGGTCGACGAGGCGGAGCGCGACAAGGCGGTCGCCCGCATCGACGAGGAGACCGAGGAGCGGATCGCCCGCGCCCAGGGAACCATCGACGAGAAGCGGTCCGAGCTGGAGGCCGCGGTCACCGACAAGCGGTCCGAGCTGGAGGCCGCCCACGAGGCGGACGTCCGGCGTCATGACGAGCGCCTCACCGCCCGCAGCGGCGAGCTGACGGCGGCCGCGGAGCAGGTGGAGGCTGCCCTCGCCGAGGGCGGCAAGAAGGTCGCCGACGACGTCGTCTTCACCCCCACCGGCGAGGTGGTGGCGCGGGCCGACGAGTCCACCAAGGCCGCGCTGACGGCGCTGCGCAAGGCGGTGCAGGCCGAGGTCGCGACCATCGAGGCGGAGGTCAAGGAGGCCAAAGCCGGCGCACGGGAGCGGCTCGACGCGGCCCTCGCGGACCTGACCTCGGGCATCGACCAGGCGCTGGTCAACGAGCGCGAGCAGGTCGCCCGCGAGACCGATGACGCGCGCCTGGCGGCGCGCGCCGCCCGGCAGCAGGTCGCCGACATCAAGGTCATGCAGACCCTGACCGAGTCGGAATACCGCACCCTCACCGATCAGCACGGCCGCATGTTCGACGCCGGCATGGGCGCCGAGGCCGTCAAGCGCATCATCGAGGCGCTCGACCTGGACGAACTCGCCCAGCGGCTGCACGTCGAGATGCGGCAGACCTCCGGCCAGCGCCGCAAGAAGGCGATCAAGCGGCTGCGCCTGATCGAGGCCTTCCGCAAGTCCGGCGCCCGGCCGGAGTGGATGATCCTGTCCACCCTGCCCGTCATCCCGCCCGACCTGCGGCCCATGGTCCAGCTGGACGGCGGCCGCTTCGCGACCTCCGACCTCAACGACCTGTACCGGCGGGTGATCAACCGCAACAACCGCCTCTCCCGCCTGCTCGACCTGGAGGCGCCGGAGATCATCATCCGCAACGAGAAGCGGATGCTCCAGGAGGCGTGCGACGCGCTGATCGACAACGGGCGCCGCGGCCGTGCCATCGCGGGGACCGGCAACCATCGGCTCAAGAGCCTGTCGGACATGCTCAAGGGCAAGCAGGGCCGGTTCCGCCAGAACCTGCTCGGCAAGCGGGTCGACTACTCGGGCCGCTCGGTCATCGTGGTCGGTCCCGAGCTGAAGCTGCACCAGTGCGGCCTGCCCAAGAAGATGGCGCTGGAGCTGTTCAAGCCGTTCGTCATGCGGCAGCTGGTGGAGAAGGGCTTCGCCCACAACATCAAGAGCGCCAAGCGCATCGTGGAGCGGGTCCGTCCCGAGGTGTGGGACGTGCTGGAGGAGGTCATCAAGGACCATCCTGTGCTCCTCAACCGCGCCCCGACCCTGCACCGGCTGGGGATCCAGGCCTTCATGCCGGTCCTGGTGGAGGGCAGCGCCATCCAGATCCACCCGCTCGTCTGCTTCGCGTTCAACGCCGACTTTGACGGCGACCAGATGGCGGTCCACGTGCCGCTCTCCACGGCCGCCCAGAAGGAGGCCAAGGAGCTGATGCTCTCGACCCAGAACCTGCTCTCGGCAGCGGACGGGTCGCCGGTCGTGTCACCCACCCATGACATGGTGCTGGGCTGCTACTACCTGACCGTCGAGGCGCCGGACGAGAAGGGGGCCGGCAAGGCCTTCTCCAGCGCCGCCGAGGCGATGATGGCCGCCCAGCTGGGGCACGTCCACGTCCAGGCGCCGGTCAAGGTCGAGCTGGAGATCCCGGTCCTCGCGACCGGGGACGGCACGGAGGCCCATCCCGCCGGCGACGGCGGCGACGGGACCGGCCCGCTCGAGACCAGCCTGCAGCTGGTCGAGACCACCCCCGGCCGGGTGATCTTCAACACGGTCATCCCGCCGCAGCTGCGCTTCATCAACCGGGTCATGGACCGCAAGGGCCTCAAGGCCCTGATCGCGCAGTGCTACCGCGAGCTGGGGCCGGAGGCCACGACCCACCTGGTCGACGGCATCAAGACCCTCGGCTTCCACTACGCGACGGTGGCCGGCATCACCATCGGCATCGACGACATCCGCGTGCCGGTGGAGAAGGTCAAGCTGCTGGCCGACGCGGATGCCGCGGTGACCGATATCGACCGCGAGTTCCGCAAGGGCTTCATCACCGATGAGGAGCGCTACAACCAGACGGTCGACGTCTGGCGCGCCACGACCGACCAGGTCACCCAGAAGATGCTCCAGGGTCTGGACCAGCGCGGCTCGGTGTGGATGATCACCCACTCCGGCGCGCGGGGCAATGTGACCCAGGTGCACCAGCTGGCCGGGATGCGCGGCCTGATGGCCGATCCCTCCGGCCGGATCATCGACCTGCCGATCCGCAGCAACCTGCGGGAGGGGATGAGCGTGCTCGAGTACTTCATCTCCTCGCACGGGGCGCGCAAGGGCCTGGCCGACACCGCGCTCCGCACGGCGGACTCCGGGTACCTCACCCGCCGCCTGGTGGACGTGGCCCAGGACGTCATCACCCGCGAGGACGACTGCGTCACGACGGTGGGGACCTGGATCACGCGCGAGGAGTCGGAGCAGATCCCCGAGCCGTTCGGCGACCGGCTGGTCGGCCGGATGGCGGCGCTCGACGTCGTCGACGACAAGAGCGGCGAGGTGATCGTCGCCGCCAACGCCGAGCTGGACGAGGCCGCCATCGAGCGGATCGAGGCGGCAGGCATCGACCGGGTCAACGTCCGCTCGCCGCTCACCTGCGCGGCGCGTCACGGCGTGTGCCGGATGTGCTACGGCCGCAACCTGGCGACCGGGAAGCTGGTGGAGCTGGGCCAGGCGGTGGGGATCATCGCCGCCCAGTCGATCGGCGAGCCGGGCACCCAGCTGACCATGCGCACCTTCCACACCGGCGGCGTCGCCGGCGAGGACATCACCCAGGGCCTGCCACGCGTCGAGGAGCTGTTCGAGGCGCGCATCCCCAAGGGGCAGGCGACCATGACCGAGATCGACGGCACCGTGGAGGTGGCGCGCACCGGCCAGGACCAGCCGATCACGGTGCGGGTCACGCACCGCGAGGCCTACGACACGCCCTTCAAGCTCACCCCGCAGCACGAGGTCCTGGTGGCCAACGGCGACGAGGTGGCCGAGGGCCAGCTGCTCGCCCGCGTGGGCGAGGGCGAGGACGTGATCGAGGTCAAGGCTCCGTCGGGCGGCCGCATCACCAAGAAGGGCAGCACCCTAACCCTTCATTCCGAGGACGTGGACACCCGCGAGTACGCCGTCCCGCATTCGGCCCGCCTGCGGGTCGAGACCGGTGACGAGGTGCTGGCCGGCGATCCGCTGACCGAGGGGTCGCTCAACCCGAAGGACCTGCTCCAGATCAAGGGCGTGGACACCGTCCAGCGCTTCCTGGTGGGCGAGGTCCAGAAGGTGTACCGCTCCCAGGGCGTGACCATCGCCGATAAGCACATCGAGATCATCGTGCGCCAGATGCTGCGCAAGGTGACCGTCGACTCGGCCGGCGACACCGACCTGCTGCCGTCGGAGCTCATCGACCGCTTCGAGTTCGAGGAGGTCAACAACCGGATCCTGGCCGAGGGAGGGGAGCCGGCCACGGCGCAGACCGTGCTGCTGGGCGTCACCAAGGCGTCGCTCAACACGTCGTCGTTCCTGGCCGCGGCCTCCTTCCAGGAGACCACCCGGGTGCTGACCGAGGCGGCCATCAACGGCGCCAAGGACCACCTCATCGGCCTGAAGGAGAACGTGATCATCGGCAAGCTGATCCCCGCCGGGACCGGTGCCGAGGCACGGGCCCTGGCCGCGGCGCGGGCGCGCGAGCTCTCGCCGGAGGACGCCGAGGCGCTGCGCGAGCGCGAGGCGGCCATGACCTTCCTGACCGGCGACGCGGACGCGGACGCGGACGGGACGGTGGAGGCCGACGAGGCCGAGGCCGCGGCCGAGGAGGCCGCCCAGACGGTGGCCGACCTGATGGGCGCCGGCGACGACCCGGCCATCGAGGCCGAGGTCACCGAGCAGGTGTTCGGGGAGCTCAACGAGGAGAAGCCCAAGGCCAAGGCGACGGCCAAGGCCAAGGCGACGGCGAAGCCGAAGGCGAAGGCCAAGGTGAAGGAGGCGGCCCCGGCCAAGAAGTAGCCGGGCGCTCCATCATGCAGCAACCCTGGAGGACGGGCCGGTCACGGCCCGTCACTCGTCGGAACCAGCCGGGTCCGGGCGGCGTTCTGAGGGCATGCACCGACTGATGATCCCGTTGCTGCTGATCGGCCTGATCGGGCTGGGCGGCTGCTCATGGCTGGCGGACGCTCGCCCCACGCCGCCCGCAGGCGGCGGAACCGATCCCGACGCGCCGATCGGCGGCGGCGGGGGCGGAGGCGGCCTGCCGGTTGATCCTGCGCCGGGCGACGGCGCAATGCGCGAGGAGCCCGACCCTGCCATCGTCGATGCGCGCGCCGCGGGGATCGACCGCTTCACCATCGGCCCGGATGGGCGGACGCTGGTGATCTACTACTGGGGCGGCAACCAGGGCTGCTTCGGCCTGCGCGAGGTGCTGGTGGAGGTCCAGGACGGGACGCCCATCATCAGCGTGCTCGAAGGGACGCGGCCGCAGGCCGTGGGCCAGGCCTGCACCATGGAGGCCCTGCTCAAGTCGGCGGTGGTCACCCTGGACGACCCGATCCTGGTCGACGGCAGCGGCGCCGACCAGGAGCCCGGCGAGCCGCCCATCGGCCTCCAGGCTGACGCGGTCGAGCCGGTGGCAGGGGTGCTGGATGCCAGGGCGCATGCCGTCACCGGCTACCAGCTCTCCGCCGACGGGCTGACCCTCACCGCCTGGTATGTGGGCGGCACCGATGAGTGCTACGGGCTGGAGTCGGCCACCGTCGAGCCCGCCGACGGGGGCGGGCTGCGGGTCACCGTCCGCGAGGGGCGGCTGCCGGATGCGGCGGCGGCCTGTCCGGACATCGGGGTCGCCAAAGCGGTGGTCCTGACCCTTGATGCTCCGCTCATCGTCCAGGCTGCATTCGACAGCTGATCCGCGGCCCGGCATCGGGGCCCATTGCCGGCGGAATCACATCTGGCGCAGGCGTGGCGCGGTTGACACCCCAACGCGGCCAGCCCTATACTCCGCCTTCGGTGTCCCGTCTGCGGGACGCCTTCGTGTGTGCCCGATCGGGCACCCCTTGCTGAAGCCCACAGTGGCCCGCCTGAGGGTCGCCGTGCGCCCGCGGGGGAGCGAAATCGAAGCAGCCATTCCCAGGCCAGACGAACGGAAGGTTCTCGTTGCCGACGATCAGCCAGCTGGTCCGCAAGGGCCGCAAGCCGGCAGGCAAGAAGGTCAAGGCGCCCGCCCTGCGCCGGACCCTCAACACCCTGAAGCAGACCGCTTCGGAAGGGCGCGGCGCGCCCCAGCGTCGCGGTGTCTGCCTGCAGGTCATGACGCGCACCCCGAAGAAGCCGAACTCGGCGCTGCGGAAGGTCGCCCGCGTCCGGCTGGTCAACGGGATGGAGGTCACCGCTTACATCCCCGGCATCGGGCACAACCTCCAGGAGCACTCGGTGGTGCTGGTCCGCGGCGGGCGGGTCAAGGACCTGCCGGCCGTCAAGTACCACATCGTGCGCGGCACCCTGGACGCCGCCGGCGTCCGCGACCGCAAGCAGGGACGCTCAAAGTACGGCGCCAAGTCGCCGGGCAAGGGCGCATAGACCCATGCCTCGCCGTCCCACCGTCGCCCGCAAGAGCAAGTACGCCGAGCAGCTGGCCGGCACCGCGCTGACGATCGACCAGTTCACCAACAAGCTCATGCGGGGCGGCAAGCGGCAGCTCGCATCGCGCATCATGGAGGATGCCATCGCCCGCTGCGAGAAGCAGGCCGGTCGCGCCGGGGTCGAGGTCATGGAGCTCGCCCTGCGCAACGCCATGCCGCTGATCGAGGTCAAGCCCAAGCGCGTCGGCGGATCCACCTACCAGATCCCGGTCGAGGTGCGCGCGGATCGCCGCATCAGCCTGGGCATGCGCTGGCTGATCGAGTCCGCCCGCAAGCGCAACGGCAAGAGCATGGCCGAGAAGCTGGCGGGCGAGTTCCTGGACGCCTCCAACGGGATCGGGGCCGCGGTCAAGCGCCGCGAGGACACCCACCGCATGGCCGAGGCCAACAAGGCCTTCAGCCACTTCAAGTGGTAGGCGGAGCATGACCGTCAGCACCGCCGCCGGGCGCAGCGCCACCACCAACATCCCGCTGGAGCGGACCCGGAACATCGGGATCATCGCCCACATCGACGCGGGCAAGACCACCGTGTCGGAGCGGATCCTCTTCTACACCAAGAAGATCTACAAGATCGGCGAGGTCCACGAGGGCGCCGCCACCATGGACTGGATGGAGCAGGAGCAGGAGCGGGGGATCACCATCACCGCCGCCGCCACGACCTGCTTCTGGGCCGACCATCGCATCAACCTGATTGACACGCCCGGCCACGTGGATTTTACGGTGGAGGTGGAGCGTAGCCTGCGGGTGCTCGACGGGGCGGTCGTCGTCTTCGACGGCGTGGCCGGTGTCGAGCCGCAGTCCGAGACGGTCTGGCGCCAGGCGGACCGCTACGGTGTGCCGCGCTTCTGCTTCGTCAACAAGCTCGACCGCACCGGGGCCGACTTCGCCAAGGTGGTCGGCATGATCCATGACCGGCTGGGGGCCAACGCCGTCCCGCTGCAGATCCCGATCGGCGCCGAGGACACCT
>JBOGSY010000011.1:0-16697 GCA_050691915.1 Candidatus Limnocylindria bacterium
CGCCACCGCGGGTCCGGCGGCCACCGCCTCCAGGCAGCCGGCCAGCCCGCAGGCGCACGGCGGGCCGCCGTCGACCGCGATCAGGTGTCCGATCTCGCCGGCAAGGCCGTTGACGCCGCGCAGCAGGCGACCGTCGACCACGACCGCGGCCGAGATCCCGGTTCCCACGCTCAGGTAGGCGAGCGACCCGGCACCACCGCTGCGCTGGTAGAGCCAGGCCGCCGCGGCCCGGGTGTCATGGTCGACGAAGGCAGGAACCCCCAACCCCTCGCCGACGATGGCGGCCAGGGGCACCGGCGGCAGCGAGAGGTTGACGGCCATCTGCACCACGCCGGTGGCCGAGTTCACCTGTCCCGGGACGGCGATCCCAATGCCCGCCGGGCGGCGATCGGCGCCCAGGCCGTCGAGCAGGTCGCGGGCGGCGGCCACCACCTGCTCGCCCAGCGGGCGACCGTCGGTCGGGACGGAGCGCTGTGCCAGCAGCCGGTCGTCCCCGTCGACCAGGATGGCGGCGATCTTGGTGCCACCGACGTCCATGCCCACCACCGGGGCCGCCACGCCGGATCCCGCCGCGAGGGTCATCGCTCAGCCCGCCAGGCTCAGGCCGAGCTCGCGCGTCATGAGCAGCGCGGCGGCGCCGACCGCCACCACGTTGCGCTCGACGCGGCCGATCTCGATCAGCGTCTGGTCGGCGAGGAGGGCCAGGGCGCTGCGGTGCGCCTCGCGGCGGACGACGCTCAGCCACGGGTCGCCGAGGCGCGTCATCTCCCCCACCAGCACGATGTGACGCACGTTCAGCACGCCGACCAGGCCGCCGATCGCCCGGCCGAGCTGGTGAGCCGCCTCCACGATGATCTCGCGCGCAAGCTCGTCGCCGGCCTCGAAGGCGGACACCAGGTCGTCGAAGCTGAGGCCGTCCAGGACGGTGCGATGCAGGGCCGACTCGGGTGCATGCGGCGCAACCTCGCGCGCGCGCTGCACCACTGCCCGGGTCGAGGCAATCGTCTCCAGGCAGCCGGTGCTCCCGCAGCGGCAGGGCCGGTAATTGTCCGCCACGGCGGTGTGACCGATCTCTCCCGCCCCGAATCCGTCGCCCTGGTGCAGCCTGCCGTCCAGGACGATGCCGGCACCGATGCCGCGACCCACGCGGACCACCACCATGCTCCGCGCGCCGGTGTGCCCACCGAACGTGAACTCGGCCAGGGCCGCGGCGTGGGAGTCGTTGGCGACGTACACCGGAAGCCCGGTGCGCGCCTGGAGATGCTCGCCCAGCGGGAGGTCCCGCCAGTCCAGGTTGACGGCCCAGCGCACGGTGCCGGTCGACGTGTCGATCAGCCCCGGCGTTCCCAGGCCGACCCCCAGCAGCGGGCGCTCGGTGGCCGCCAGCAGCTGCTCCAGCAGGTCGTCCAGACGGCCGAGGGCCTGGTCCCCGTCCCGGCCGTCGAGGGGGATCTCCACGCTGTGGCGGACCTCGCCGCGGAGGTTGACGATTGCCCCCGACACCTTGCCGTCACCGACGTCGATGCCGATCAGGTGGCGCGCGTCGGCCGGAACCTCCATCAGGATCGGGGCCTTGCCGCCGGTCGACCGGCCGCGACCGATCTCCTCCACCAGCCCGGCGCCGATCAGCTGCTCCACCACGTCGGAGACCGTCGTTCGGGTCAGGTCGGTGAGGCGCGCGACCTCCGCCCGGCTGACCGGGCTGCCGTCGAAGATGGTGCGCAGGACCAGCCGGTTGTTGATCTGACGGGTCTGCTGGTGGGTCGCCTTGCGCAGCGCCTGGGTCGTCTGCACGAGAGCCCCTTTGTTCAGTACTTGAACAAAGTATCGAGCCAGGGCTATGGCTTTGTCAATGGTCTGGACAAAGCGCGCTCAGGCCGGGGCCGGCTGCCGCCTCCGCCGGATGAGCCGGACCCGATCGAATGCACGCGGCAGGACCGCCAGGTTCCAGCCGCCCGGGCTCGCGGCCGAGGGGACCACCATGCCGTCGACACCAAGCTCGGCTGCCACGTCGGCCACGCGCAGGGTGCTCCGGTTCGGGCGATCCGGCGACCACTCCCCGGTGAGCTGCCGCATGGTCACCCCCACCGCGTGCCGCGCGGCCGGGTCGCGAAGGTCGAGCACCGTCAGGTCGACCTCCAGCCGGCAGACCCAGCGGACCTCGTCGCCGGTCGCGGGTCGGCCCTCGGTCGCGTGCGACCACTCGGCCCACATCGTCTCCCGGTCCAGCGCCGCGTAGAGGGGCCACGGGTCGCCGGGACGGTGGTAGCGGCCGGCATGCGGGGCGGGTTGCTGCGGCGGCAGGCAGCCAGGTACGTGCAGGGCGGTCTGCCGCCAGACGCGAGCCTGGAGGCGAGCGACCGGCGCGAGGGCTCGCCGGCTCAGGTCACATCCCCGGCCGCGTAGGCCAGGGCCGCGCCGCGCACGCGGTCGAACTCGCCGGCGGCCAGGAGCTCCACCGGTCGCTGCCAGCCGAGATGGGCGCTGCGGCCGGTGAGCCACGCCTGGCGCGCCCGCGGCCCGATGGCCGGTCCCAGGATCTCCAGGATCGCCGCCAGGTCGTCCAGCCGCACGCGGAACTGGCTGCGGCGCGGCCCGGCTCCCGCCCGCCAGCGTTCGACCGTGCGTCGGTTCGCGCCAGTTGCCTCGGAGACCACGCGGGCCGGGAGGCTGCGCAGCGGCTCGGCGGTCATGGCCATGCCTGTATCCTACTGCCGGTCGTAACGCCGGTCAAACCGCCGGCCCGTCCTCCAACCGCTTGGTCATGTGCACCAGGGCGGTCTGCCCGGTGGGGGTCCGATGCGTCTCGCGGTAGCCGCGGCGGGCGTAGATCGCCAGGTTCTCCACGAAGCGCTCGTTGGTGTAAAGGCGGATCTCCGCGATCCCGAGCTCCCGCGCCCGCGTCTCGACGTGGTCGAGCAGGCGCGCCCCGAGGCCCCGCCCCTGGAGCACCGGGGTGACGGCCACGTTCTCGATCACCAGGTGATCGTGATGGGTGACGAGCTCCAGCACGCCCACCAGCCGATCCCGGCCGGCCAGCACCCAGACCTCGTGGTCCCGGATCGCGGCGGCCTGGTCGGTCCGCATCGGGATGGGGGTTCGGCCGATGCGGGCCCGGTAGTGTCCATAGGCCGCGGCCACCAGCCGCGTGATGCCCGGCGCGTCCCGCTCGGCCGCGCGGCGCAGCTCGACATCGTCGATCGCGAAATCAGCCACGCGACGGCGCATGGCGACAGTCTGCCAGCCCCCGCTGAACCGGTCAGGGCATCGGCGGCGTACTGCATGTGCATGACCGACGACGAACCATCCGGCGGCACCTGCACGGCACCGGAGCACCGCCAGTTCGACTTCTGGATCGGAGACTGGGACGTTCACGACCCGGAGGGCACCCCGGTGGGGCGCAACCGAATCACCGCCCTGTTCGAAGGCTGCGCGCTGCGCGAGGAGTGGAGCGGGGCGAGCGGCCACAGAGGCACCAGCCTGAACGCCTGGTCGGCCTCGCGCGGATCGTGGCACCAGACCTGGGTGGACAGCTCGGGGCTGGTGCTCCTGCTGGACGGCTCGCTGCGCGACGGGGCCATGATCCTGGAGGGAACCGCTCCCTCCCCCGACGGGTCCGGCGCCGGCGTCCGGCACCGGATCAGCTGGACGGTGATGGATGGGAACCCGGACCGCGTCCGCCAGCACTGGCAGGTTGCCGCAGAGGACGGCACGTGGCAGACGGCATTCGACGGGCGGTACGTGCGGAGGGCAACGCCGGCAACCGGCTGAGGTCCTGGCGGCCCTGCTAGGCTCGACGGCGCATGCGTCGGGTGACGGCGTTCTTCCGCGGCTCGACCGAGGCCCTGTCCGAGCGCGACTTCCGCCTGCTCTGGATCGGGCAGACCGGCTCAGCGATCGGCGATGCGCTGGTCGGCGTCGCGCTGGCCTTCGCCGTCCTGCAGCTCACCGGGTCGGCGGCCGACCTGGGACTGGTCTTCGCCGCCTTTGGCGTCCCGCGGGTCGTCTTCACGCTGGCCGGCGGCGTCTGGTCGGACCGGCTTCCACGGCAGCGGGTCATGGTTGCCTGCGACCTGGCCCGCGCGGCCGGCCAGGCCGTCGTCTCAGCCCTGCTGATCTCCGGCGGCGCGGAGGTCTGGCACCTCATCGGTCTGGCGTTCGTGATGGGCTCGGCCAGCGCCTTCTTCACCCCGGCGTCGGTGGGTCTGATGCCCGAGATCGTCAGCCCAGCACGGGTGCAGCAGGCCAACGCGCTGGTCAGCATCTCGCAGAGCGCGGCCCACATCTTCGGCCCGCTGGTGGCCGGCTTGATCGTGGCCACCATCGGTCCCGGCTGGGCCTTCGCCATCGACGGCGTCAGCTTCCTGGTCAGCGCCGGGTTCCTGCTGCGGATGCGTGTGCCGCCGCGGGTGATGACCGATCGCCGCAGCTTCATCGCGGAGCTGGGCGACGGGTGGAGGGAGGTCGTGAGCCGCAGCTGGGTGGTGGCCTGCATCCTGACCTTCTCGCTCTCGAACGTGTCGCTGGCGGCGTTCCAGGTCCTGGGCCCGCTGGTCGCCGACCGCGAGATGGGCGGCGCGGCGGCGTGGGGAGTGATCTTGACCGGCGGGGCCATCGGCGGCCTGCTGGGCGGGGCCATCTCGCTGCGCTGGAAGCCGCGACGGCCGCTCGTCCCCGGCTTCGCGGTCATGGTCCTGGCCACCGTCCAGCTCTTCCTGCTGATCCCGCCCCTGCCGGCCCCGGCGGTGGCCGTCGGCGCGCTGGTCGCCATCGCCGCCATCGTGGTCAGCAACACCTTCTGGGACACCATGCTCCAGCAGCACATCCCGCGCCGGGCGCTGGGCCGGGTCAGCTCCTACGACTGGATGGTGTCGCTCATCTTCCAGCCGGTGGCCCTGGCCGTGGTGGGACCGCTGTCGGTGGCCATCGGTCTGCGCGAGACGCTGCTGGTGGCGGCCGGAATCGGCATCCTGGCCAACACGGCCGTGCTGCTGGTGCCCAGCGTGCGGCGGCTGGAGCGCCGGGAGGGGGCGGCGGCGGCCCCGCCCACCCCGGCGGCGGTCGCAGCGGGCGAGGCGACCGAGCCACCGTTGGCCCCGTCCGCCTGACGCGACGGGCCCGCGCCGTCGCCTAGCGCGAGAAGCGCACCACCACCAGCCGGTCGGCCGCGGACTCGGCGCCCCACACCTCCCCTGGACGGCCGAGCAGCTGCCGAACGGACGAGGGGGGATCCTCGGCCGGGAAGCTGGTGAACTGCGCGGTGGCAGGGTCGAACCGCACGATGGCATCCGCTGTGAAGTCGGTGAGCCAGACCGCGTCGGTCTCGTCGACGTAGACGGCGTAGGCCTGGGGAGCGGAGCCGGGGAGCGGCCACTCCTGCCACGAGCCGTCGGCCGGGTCGTAGACGCCCACCTTCCCGGCGAACCACTCGGCCACCCACAGGCGGCCGCTCGCATCGGACCAGACCCGCCCAGGCCGGCGCCGGCGGTCGGCGGGTCGATGACCGTCACCGCGCCGCTGGCCCGGTCGATGGCGCCCAGGTAGGAGCCCGCCAGGGAGCTGAAGTAGACCTCGCCGCCAGGCGTGGCGGCGATCCCGTACGGTCCGGCGCCGCGCGGCGCCGGGAAGACGCGGACCTCGCCGCTGCCCGGGTCCACGCTACCGTAGAAGCCGCGCTGGCCGGTGAACCACAGGACGCCGTCGCCGTCGAACGCGGCAGTGTTCAGGTTGGCATTCGGTGCGGACGCGGGCAGCGGGAAGGCCCTCACCGCGTCGGTGGCCGGATCGACCCGCAGGATCGCGTTGCGGCCGCCATCGGTGATCCAGGGTGCGCCGTCCGGCCCAACGATCACGCCGTGCGGCGCCGAGCCGGGCCCCAGGGGGATCTCGCGCACCGCCCCGGTCCGCGGGTCCAGCCAGCCCAGCTCACCGCTGCGCTGGGCCGTGTACCAGACGCCGCCGTCGGCCGCCGGTGCGACGTCGTGCGGATGGGAGCCCGCCGGCACGCCGAACATCTCGACCTCGAAGCTGAGGGGCCTGGGAGTGGCCGAACCGGAGGCGGTCGTCGCCGGTGACGGGGTGGCGCGCGCGCTCGGGCTCGCGGCCCCTCCGGTGGCGATGCTGGACGGCGAGACGGCCGGGGATGGGCTCGTTGACGCGCAGGCGCCGGTCACCAGCGCCAGGGCCAGCCCGGCCGCCAGCCGTTGAGCATGCCGCGGGGTTGTCATGCCTTCAGTATCCCGCGTGCCACCGCGCGCGTTCAGCGCCGCGTTGAGCGCGGTCGGCGGGCCGGCAGAAGGCCTCGCCTTCCCGCGCCCCCGCTGCTACCCTCCGCGGATGAAGGGCGATCGGGTCGAAGCGGTCGTCGACACCGGCCAGGGGACCCAGACGTTCGTGATCGAGGCGACCCGCGCCGGGCGGCGCATCGAGGTCGCCACGGCGCGTGGCGTGGTGGAGGTCAGCGAGGTGACGCGCGGCGGGACGCCGGTGCGCACCGGCCGCTTCATGGCGAGCCGGCTGGTCGCCCTGGTCGAGCACCCGGCCCACGAGGGCCGCGAGGCGAAGGTCGATGTCTCGACGCGCCGCCGGATCGTGACCGTCGGGGAGGAGTGACCCTCCCCTCAGCCGACGATGGGCACCAGCACGCTGGCGAGCAGGACCACCAGCCCCACCAGGATCGCGGCCAAGCCCAGCTCGACATCGGAAACGCGCTCGCGGGAGACGCGCTCGGGGGAGACGCGCTCGCGCTCCTCCGGCTGCTCCTGTAGCCGGCCGCGGGCCGTCCTGGGGCGATGGTGAACAATGGTCGTCATGCTGCCCTGAAGGCTATGCATGCCCCGCGCCAACTTCGCCCGCCAAGCGTCCCGACCGAGCCTGCGTCATTCGGCCGATGCGCCGCGGGCGGGGTCAGGCCACCGTCCGGCGCAGGGTCGCGGAGGCCGCCACCAGGGCGAGCGCGGCAAACCCGACCAGCACGCCGACGTCGACCAGCAGCGCCCCCGAACCGAGCCCACGGCCCTCCAGCATGACCGACCGCAGCCCGTCGACGGCATAGGTCAGCGGCAGCGCATTCGAGACGAGCTGCAGCCACTCCGGCTCGCTGGCCACCGGCACCAGCAGCCCGGAGAGCAGGATCTGCGGCACCAGCACCAACGGGATGAACTGCACCGCCTGGAACTCGCTGCGGGCGAAGGTCGACAGGAAGATGCCCAGGTTGATGGCGCCCAGGGCCAGCAGCACCTCGATCAGGAACACCAGCAGCACGTCGCCCGCGACGTAGAGGTCCAGGACCCATAGCGAGAAGACGAGGACCTCCACCGCCTGGACGAGCGCGATCACGGTGAAGCCCGCCATGTAGCCCAGCACGATCTCCGAGCGCCGCAGCGGGCTGGCCATCAGGCGCTCCAGGGTTCCCAGCGTTCGCTCGCGCAGGAAGGAGACCGATGTGACCACGTAGACCAGGAAGAAGACGACCATGCCGATGAGCGGCCCGCCCAGCAGGTCCAGGGTGCCCAGCTCCTCGCCCCCGAACAGGTAGGTCGTGTCGAGCACCACGGCCGGCGGCGTCGCACCCATCGGCAGCGCGCTGGCCGCCGCGGCGGGAACCGCCTGTCCGATCGCCTGCCCGATGGCCGCCGAGGCGGCGGGGTCCGTCCCGCGCAGGCGGAGGCTCACCTCCAGGCGGCCCTGTGCCGCGTCCGAGCTCAGCGTCTCGGGGAGGACGAGATAGCCGTCCAGGTCCCCGTCGTCCAGGGCCGAGACGAGGTCGTCCAGGCTGCGGCCCACCTGCAGCGAGACGCGATCCGAACTCTCGAGCGCCGCCACGATCCGCTCACCCAGGGCTCCCCCATCCCGGTTCAGGATTGCCAGCGCGGCGGGCTGTGACTCGTCGTCGAACAGCAGGGCGAAGAGGCCCAGGATCACCAGCGGTGCCACGAACAGCAGGGCCAGCGTCCGCCGGTCGTGGCGGAACTGGGCCAGCAGGCGGCGGGTGATGGCCGCCGCACGGCGCAGGCTCACGCCTGCCTCCGGGACAGGACCAGGAAGGCGTCCTCCAGCCGCGCGCTGGACGCCCGGGCGCGGAGCTCATCGGCCGTGCCCTCGGCCAGCAGCCTGCCGTCCAAGATCAGGCCCAACCGGTCGCAGCGCTCCGCCTCGTCCATGACGTGGCTGGAGACGATGATGGTGGTGCCCTCCGCCGCCATCCGCCGCAGGCCGTCCCACAGTTCCGCCCTGAGCTGTGGGTCCACGCCCACCGTCGGCTCGTCCAGGAGCAGCAGCCGCGGCTGGTGCACGATCGTGCAGGCCAGCGACAGCCGTGTCCGCATCCCGCCGGAGAGCGTGGCGGCGACCGACCGGCGACGGTCCTCCAGGTGCACGAAGCGCAGGGCGGCGTCCACATCGCCGCGGCCGTAGACGGCCGCGAAGAAGCGTACGTTGTCCTCCGCCGTGATGTCGCCGTACAGGGCGGCGGCCTGGGTCATGTACCCGATCTCGCCCCGGACCGACGCATCGGGCATCGGCCTGCCCAGGACCCGTGCCTCACCGCCATCGGTGTGGAGCAGGCCGACCAGGGTCCGGATCAGGGTCGTCTTGCCGGCGCCGTTGGGCCCCAGCAGCCCGTAGACCTGGCCGGTGGGGATGGCCAGGGAGATGCCGTTCAGGGCGTTGAGCGAGCCGAACCGCTTGCGAAGGTCCGTGAGCTGGACGGCGAGCGGCGTCATGGCACCAGCAGGCCGTGCAGGGTCGCTTGGATGATCTGGTCCACGGCCCGGTCCGGCTCAACGTCCAGGTTCATCACCTGGCCTGCCAGCGGGCGAGTCAGCATGTGAAAGGCGATCGGTCCCATGGTCGCCTGCAGGGCCAGGATCGGATCCATGCGCCGCAGCCGGCCGGCATCCATCTGTGCGGCGAGGTAGGCGGCCATGGCGCCGAGAGCGCGCTGCAGGACCGGCCGGATGCCCGGCAGGTTGCCGGTCGAGCCCGATGTCGCCTCGATCAGGATGGCCCGGACCACCGCGAAGCGCGGCAGCGCGCTGCGGACGATGGACCGCGCCAGCTCCGGCAGCACCTCCTCGGGCGGCTCTGCGCCCCGGCGTTCCAGGACGTCCATCGCATCCTGGAACGGCGCGTAGGCCTCGATCAGGCCGCCCAGCAGCTGGGCCTTGCCGGAGAAGGTACGGTACAGCGTCGCCCGGCTGACGCCCGCCGCCGCCGCCAGGTCGTCCATCGAGAGCTCGGCAAGGGGCTGGCGCAGAAGCATCTCCGCCGCCGCCTCCAGGACCCGCTGGCGCGCGTCCGGCGGCGCCTCCAGGTTCAGCTCGCGCAGCAGCGCACGCCGCGACCCGAACTGGCGGTAGAACGTCGCCCGCGACACGCCCGCCTCGGCCGCGATGCGGCTGACCGAGGCCCGATGGTCGACGGCGACCAGGCGCCGGGCGGTGGCCAGCACCTGGCGGCGCACGGTCGGATCGGTCGAGACGGCTGACACCCGCTGAAACTATGTGCGACGGATTGTCCCGTCAAGTCTCGCGATGTCGCAAGATGGGCTCAGCCCGCCGCCGCGTGGCGCCTGGCCGACAGCAGAACTGCCAGCTCCGCCAGGTCGATGGGCTTGACGAGGTGATGGTCGAAGCCGGCCTCGGATGACTGGAGCCGATCCGCCTCCTGGCCCCAGCCTGTGATGGCCACTAGCAGCAGATCCCCTCCGCCGGTGGCCGCGCGGAGCCGGCGACCCACCTCCAGCCCGCTCATCTCCGGCAGGCCGATATCCAGCAGGACGGCATCCGGGCGCAGGCGGCCGGCGACCTCGAGCGCGGAGCTGGCATCGTAGAAACCGTGGCTGGCGCCGGGATTGGGCGCCGCGCTTTGGCGGCATCCGTCACGGGGAGCCGAACGCGGAACTCGCTGCCGGTGCCGGGACCATCGCTGCGCGCCTCGATGCTGCCGCCGTGCAGCTCGGTGATGCGGCGCGCCAGGGTGAGGCCGATCCCCAGCCCATCGTCGCCGCGCTGCCCGGAGGCCGCGCGGGCGAAGAGGTCGAAGATGGTGTCCAGCGATTCGGCCGCGATGCCCGCCCCGTTGTCGCGCACGGAGACCACCGCCTCGCGCTGCGAGCGCACCACCTCGATCCGGATCCGCCCCCCGGCGTCGGTATACCTGCACGCATTCGCCAGCAGGTTTGCGAGCACCTGGGTCAGCCGCACGGGGTCGGCATCCAGATGAATCGGCCGGCTCGGCTGCGCGACCTCGATTGCATGGTCGGCACAGTCGGCCATGGGCCGGCATGTGTCCACCGCCTGGTCGATGATCGGGCCGAGGGCGACGCGCTCGCGGCGGAGCTCCAGCGTGTTCCGGGTGATGCGCGACAGGTCGAGCAGGTCGTCCACTACCCGGGTGAGATGCTGCAGCTGCCGCCCGAGCGTTTCGCGGGCGCCGTCCGCGGGCGAGGTTGCGGTGGAGAGCCGCATCAGCTGCAGCGCATTGTGCATCGGCGCCAGCGGTCCCCGCAGCTCGTGCGCCAGCATGGCCAGGAACTCGTCCTTGGCCCGATCCGCCTGCTGCAGCCGGGTCTCGGCGAGCTTGCGGTCCGTGATGTCCACCAGGACGTTCACCGCGCCGGTCACCCGTCCGCGCGGCCCATGGATCGGGCTTGCGTGGGCCAGCACCGTCCGGCGGCTGCAGTCCGGGCGCTCGATCACGATCTCGTGGCCGTCGTACGAGCGGTCGTCGCGCAGCGCCAGGGCCATCCAGCAGGCGTCATGGGAGATGGGCGCACCGTCGGCCCCGAAGAGCCGGAACGAGCCGCAGAAACGGTCCCTGGGGTCGTTGAGCAACGGCTCGCGGCCCCAGAGCTCCACTGCGCGGTTGTTGAAGAAGGTGATCAGGCCAGCCTGGTCGCAGGTATAGGCCGCGGCCGGGAGCTTCTCGAGGAGGAGGCGGAACTCCACGTCGGCACGGCGCGAGAAGCCGGCCTGCCACTCCCGCGGGGCGGGGCGCCCGGGTGCAGGTGCCACCGGCGCCGTGACACCCGCCATCGTGAGCAACGGCAACAGCATCCGCGTCAGGCTCATCATCGCCGCATCCTCCGTCTCCCGCGGCCTCATCGGCCGTGTCGCGCTCACGTACAGCACGAACCGTGCCCGGTTCCCCTGGGCATGTCGCGGTGGGATAGACTCTTGGGCCACAGGGGCCGTCCACCCGGTCCGCGCACCCAGGGGGACCCCGAGCACCGTGTCGTCTTCGCGTTCAGGCCCGACCTTCGGCGGCCAGGCGCTGGTGGAAGGGGTCCTGATCCGGACCGCCGACCGCTGGGCCGTCGCCATCCGTCGACCGGACGGGACCATCCATCGCCACGACGGCACCATCGACCCGGCCCGCCGGCCGTGGACCTGGCCGCTGCTGCGCGGCCTGCGCGCGCTGGGCGTCCAGTTTCGGCTGGGAATGCGGGCGCTGATGCAGTCATCGGTCCTGGCCGACACCGGCGAGCTCCGGCCGCTGCCGCTGAGCCTGGTCGCGTACGTGCTGGTGGTCAGCACCCTGATCGGCCTGCTCGTCTTCACCCTGATCCCGCTGGCGCTGACCGGGCGCGACCCGGGGGTGGAGCCCACGCTGATGCAGCGCCTGTCGGAGGGCGTCGTCAAGTCCGGGTTCCTGGCCGCCTACGTCATCGGCGTGACGCGGCTGAGCCGCTACCGGCGCATCTTCAGCTACCACGGCGCCGAGCACATGGCCATCGCCTGCGCCGAGGCCGGCAGGGCCCTGACCGTCGACAACGTCGGCCGCTTCAGCCCGGCCCACCCGCGCTGTGGGACGGGGTTCCTGGTGATCCTGGCCGCCGTCGACACCTTCCTGCTCGCCGTCCTGCCGCGGCTCGGGCCGGTCCCCGACCTGGCGCTGCGGATCGCCTTCCTGCCGGTGACCGCAGCGGTCGCCTATGAGCTGCTGCGCTGGGGCTCCCGCCGCCGGGGCCTGGGCTTCGCCCTCAACCGCTTCGGGCTGTTCACCCAGCGGCTGACGACGGCCTACCCGGATCGCGGCCAGATCGAGGTGGCCATCGCGGCATTGACCCTGTGCCGCGCGCCCGGCACGGCCCGGATCGAGGCCGAGGCGACGGAGGCGCAGCGACTGACGCCCGAGACGGCCTGACGGCGCCGGCCCGGCTCAGGGCCCGTCGACGACGGCTACGGCGGTGACGACGAACTGCAGGCGGCAATATTCGATCGTCGCCTCGCGCCCGGCGTAGTAGGAGAGCTCCTCCTCCAGGGATTGGGTCGAGCGGCAGTCCCTGGCCGCGGGGTCGTCGTAATGGCCGGTGACCTCCAGCCACACGTTGTCCCAGCCAGGCGGCACCGTCAGCTCCCGCGAGACGACCACGTTGGACCACGGGCCGCTGTCCACGTCGAGGGGGGCGAGGTAGAGAACGTTGAGGCCCGGGTCCTGCAGCCACGACGACGCCCCCGGGCCGCCGCCCCCGCCGTAGCACCCGTCGCACTTCACCGACCAGGCGCGGAAGGTGAAGGGCTGGTCGCCGAAGCAGGCCACCGCGTACCCGGCGGGCAGGGTGATGAACTCGAAGGCGTCTTCGGGCGGCGAGCCGCAGTCCGCGGGCGATGGCGCGCTGGCGTGCGGGACGATGGGGGAACGCTCGCTCACCCAGGAGCCGGCGCTCGTCTGCCGCCAGAAGACCGGGTTGGTCGAGCCGAGCGCCGGCCTGGCCCCGACCACCACGGTCCTTCCGGCCGCCATGGCGGCGTGGCGTGGGATGCCGCCGAAGCCGTCCTCCGGAACGGCGAGCTCGCTCCAGGTGGCCCCGTCGCTGCTCCAGCCCAGCGTCGCCTCGGTCAGCCGGTCCCAGCCAAAGGCAGCCGCCCGCTGGCCGTCGCTGGCAAGGGCGGAGACCGCGGCACCACGGAACAGGGCCTCCGACGCAGCGTCGCGCTCCCAGCTCAGGCTGGCGCCGTCCACGGTCCCGACCCAGACCCGCACCTCGCGGCGGGCCGGCTCGGCGTCGATGCCCAGCAGCCGGTCGCCCACCGCCACCACCTGGGCGGCCGGGCCGGTTGGACCATCCTCCACGGCCACCCAGTTCCGGCCGTCGGCCATGAACGCGCCGGGCGCGCCCACGCCGCCAACCTGCTCCCGGGCATCCCAGATGTAGAAGCCCAGCCCGTTGGCCGCCACGCCGGGCCACGCATCCCGGGACAGGCGCCGGTCAGCGGTCTCGAGCCAGGTGCGTCCATCGGTCGAGAACCAGAACCCGCCGCCGCCCTGGCTGATCCGGCCGTCCGGGACCTCCATCAGGTAGCCCAGGTCGGAGCCGACCAGCCGCCCGGCCCAGCCGAAGCTGCCCAGGCTGGCCAGCGCGCCCACCGGCTCCCAGGCCTCCGCGTCGCCGGAGCGCCAGATCCACGCCGGGCTGCGATCGAAGTCCTGGACCACCGACAGCCAGCCGGCGGGACCGTGCGCCACGTTCTCGAAGCCATAGCTCGCCATGCCGGGGGGATCGGAGAACGACCACGAGGCCCCGCCGTCGTCGGAGCGGGCGAGGAACGGGGCGTAGCTTCCGCTTTCGGGATCCGGCTTCCAGCCGACGGCCAGGAACCGGTCGCCGTCCGTCGCCACGTGGTGGATATCGCCGGACGCGTACCCCATGGCGGCGACGCCGCGGAGCTGGAGAAGCTCCTGTATCCCGAGCCTGACCCAGCCGCTGGGCGCGGGCGCCACCACCTGGACCCATCCCGGGTCGGGGACCGAGGCGTCGTAGGGACTTTCGACGTAGGCCACCTGTCCGGCGCCCAGGATTCCGACCTCCCGGCCGTCGTCGGTCGCCCGGGACCGGACCACGAGATCGGTCTCGGCCCGGATCCAGCCATTGAGGTACACGGGTTGGGGGGCGGGCCGCGGAGGCGTGCCCGGCTCCACGGTCACCTCGCGCAGGGGGGCGGGAGAGCGCGTCGGCCGCGGGGTGCGTGACGGCTGGGCGGTCTGGACGGCCGATGGATCCGGGGTCGCGGCGCTGACTCCGGGCCGGTCCGGAATCATGTTGGCAACCGCAATCAGCAGGCCGCCGGCGAGCACCAGGCCCGCGAGGCCGATCATCAGGCGCTCGCCACCGGAGCTCGGCGTGCGCGCACCCTCGACCGACTCGAACCGCCCGATCGGGAAGTGCTCGTCCGCCGCCGCGCGGTCTCGGTCGTGGCTCAACGCGTCCCCTCCGGAGGCTGGTGGCATGGTACGTCCGGCGTCCAGATGCTGGACGCCGGCGACCGTGGTTCGGTTACGCCGGCCCGGCCCCGCAGCTGGCCCACGCTACCATCGATCCATGGACCAACCCATGGACGATCGCGCCATGCTGGAGCTGGCCAGGGCCGAAGCCCGGCGTGGGCTGGCCGAGGGAGGCATCCCCATCGGCGCTGTCCTGGCGGTCGACGGGCGGGCCGTCGGCTCCGGCCACAACCGCCGGGTCCAGCTGGGCAGCCCCATCCGCCATGGCGAGACAGATGCGCTGGAGTCGGCCGGGCGCCAGCCCGCGGCCGTCTATCGCCGCGCCACCATGGTCACCACCCTCAGCCCGTGCGACATGTGCACCGGAGCCATCCTGCTGTACCGGATCCCGCGGGTCGTGATCGGCGAGAACCGAACGTTCCGGGGCGGGGAGGACCTGCTGCGGTCGCGTGGGGTCGAGGTGGTGGTGCTCGACGACGAGGAGTGCGTGGCCATGATGCGGGCCTTCGCGGCGGCGCACCCGGACCTCTGGAACGAGGACATCGGCGAGTAGGTCCATCCCCCGTCGTGCCCAGCCGGGTGATGCAGCCTCCGGCGTGCGGCGTACTGCTCCCGACGGAGGACAGCCCTCCGATCACCCCGGAGCTCCGGGCACGCGGTCGGGCAGTCGCGCCACCCGCCTGCGCAGGCACCTCACGGCGCCACCGAGGAGGAACCCACCCCCATGGTCACCATTCTCACGGCCCGCCCCGGCCCGCGCCTGGGTGTCGCCATCGCTGCCGCGGCGCTGATCCTGACCCTCGGGATCGCCCCGCTGCTCACCTCCGGCGCCGACCACCTGGATGCGCCGGCCATCGGCAGCATCTCGGTCGACGCCATGGACATCCTCAGCGTGAGCAAGGTCCAGGGACCGCTCGACATCAACGACGTCTACGCCTTCGACGGTGCCGCCGGCCGGACCGCGCTGGCCATGACCGTCAACCCGGCCGTCAACCTGCTGGGGCCGACGACCTTCCAGCCCGGCGCCGGCTACGCGCTGAACGTGGACTGGAGCGGCGATGCGGTCGCCGACCGCCAGGTGGTCACCACCTTCGGCGATCCGGACCCGAGCGGCGTCCAGCACTACACCGTCAAGATCGACGGCAGGGCGGTCGCCTCAGGCTTCACCGATGACGCCAAGGGCAGGCCCCAGGGTCGCGATGGCGTGCAGGCCTTCGCCGGCATGCGCTCGGATCCCTTCTTCTTCGACCTGCTCGGCTTCCTCGGCTCGGTCAAGGGCCAGGGCACCGATGCGCTGGGCAACGACCCGTCGGACTTCTTCATCGGCCTGAACACCCTGGCGATCGTGGTCGAGCTGCCGAACGCGATGCTCGGCGGCAACGGCACCGGGATCGGTGTCTGGGCGACCACCACCTCGGCCGGCGGCGCGGCCGCCGACCAGATGGGGCGCCCGGCCATCAACACCGTGTTCAACGGCACCGGGGCGGACAAGGACGCGTTCAACGTGACCCCGCCGGCGCAGCAGCCGACCGCGATGGGCGGCCTGTTCCGGGACAACGTGATCGGCACCCTGGTCGGGCTGTCGACCGCGCTGGGCAACCCGTACACCACCGAGCAGGCGGAGGGCATCGCCGACATCCTGCTGCCGGACGTCCTGACCTACACGGTTGGCACCGATGCCAGCTTCCTCAACGGCCGTGACCTCGACGACGACGTCATCGACCTGGAGCTCTCCATCGCCACCAACGGGGTGGTGACCGGCGACGGTGTCGGCGCCCACACCGACCTGTTGGCCGGCTTCCCCTACCTGGGAGCCCCCCACAACTAGGAACCGATGGCGCCGGGGCCGCCCGATCGGCGAGCCCCGGTGCACCTTCGCGCCACCGGAGGACCGATGCAGACAACCCTCTTCCTGCCCCACCGCCGCCCGCGGCGATCGCTCCGCGCCAGTCTGCTGGTCGGCTCGGCCGTCCTGGTCGCGGCCGCAAGCTACTTGCTGTCGGCGGCGGTCCCCGAGCCCGCGCCGCGGGAGCCGGCGGCCGCCGTCCTGCCCGTGGCTGCCGATCCGCTCCAGCCCCTGGCCGAGATCGACCGTGCCATCGGCACCTGGACCGCCAACCTGGCGCGCGACCCGGACGACTTCATCGCCGCCACCCACCTGGCCGAGCTGTACCTGGGCCGCGCGCGGCTGAGCGCGGACCCGGCCGACCTGGACCGCGCCCTCGAGGCGTCGCGGCGCGCGCTGGCCGCCAACCCGGGGCTGCTGGCGGCCGGCCTGCTCCGAGCCCAGGTCCACCTGGCGAACCATGACTTCGCGACGGCTCGGACCGATGCCCTCGCGGTGCTGGCCGATCGGCCCGCGCTGCCGCACGCGCTGGCCACGCTGGGCGACGCGCAGCTGGAGCTGGGCGACTACCCCGGCGCCCGCTCGACCTACCGCCAGCTGGATGACCTGGCCGCCGGCCCGGCGG
>JBOGSY010000012.1:0-16011 GCA_050691915.1 Candidatus Limnocylindria bacterium
AACCAGTCCTTGGCACCAGTCCCGCCTCCTCAGGGGCGACGGCGTACCAATCGAGCGGGTCGGGCAGATTGGCTTGGCGGGGGTTCGATTCCCTCCGGGGGCGCCACATCACCCGCGACTCGAATCCAGGTCGGAGCCGGCAATGCCGGCCGTAGGGGGCGGAGGGCATTCACGCGATGCTGAGCAGGATGGGCGCGGCGCTGGTCGCCGAGGCCGCCGGCGGTGGCATCCGGCACGTTCGAGAACTGGTACGTGTGGTGGGTCGGGCCGCTGCTGGGTGCCATCGTGGCGGCGGTCATCTTCCGCTACGGGCTGGAGGGCGAGGCCGAGCCGGCGGTCACGCCGGCATCGCCCGAGGGCTGAGCTCGCACCGGGCTCAGCCGCAGATGCCACGCGATGGGAGGCATCGGTTCCGCGCGCTCAGATGGGCAGGGTGAAGAGGTTGGCCAGCCGAGCGAACGCGTTGGTCAGGATCAGCACGCCGATCAGCATGATGAAAAGGCCCGAAGCCATCTGCACAGCCCGCTGGTGGCGTCGCAGAAGGTCGAGCACCGGCTTCACGCGCGGCAGCGCAACGGCCGCCGCCAGGAACGGCACCGCCAGGCCGGCCGAGTAGGCGGCGAGCAGCACGGTGGCGACCAGCGCGTTGGCGGACGAGGCGCCCATCGTCAGGATGGTCCCCAGCACCGGACCGATGCAGGGGGTCCAGCCGATGGCCACCAGCGCTCCCAGGCCCACCGCACGGGCGGAGCGGGTGGCCGGCAGCACGGCCGGGTCGATGCGGACTCGCCAGCGGTCCAGCACCGGCCCGAAGACGCCCGTGGTCAGCAGGCCGATGAGGATCACGATCAGGCCGGCGACCTGGCGGACCTCGTTGACGCGGAACAGGGTGCTGCCCAGCAGGCCCACCGACGTGCCCAGCACGACGAACAGGATGCTGAATCCCAGCACGAAGAGCAGCGCCTGGCCGAGAACCGGTCCGCGTGCCTCCAGCTGGCCGCCCCCGACCGCGACCGCCGCGCCCTCGCCCAGGAAGGCCACGTAGACCGGCACCAGCGCCAGGACGCACGGCGACACGAAGCTGAGCAGGCCGGCCACGAAGGCCAGGGCCAGGCTGACGTCCATACCTACGGCCAGGCCAGGGCGGCCGGCACGGTGCCCGGCTCGAGGGTGATGGGCGCGGCGATGATCCAGAGCGAGAAGACCGTGTAGCTGACCATCAGGACCACCAGCGGCAGGCCGGCCAGGACCGCCCGCCCCGGGGCGTCGCGCAGCGCGATGCGGTGGGCGAGCACCACGGCCGCCACGTGGCCACCCACGATGGCCGCCACCGACAGGTACCAGACCGCACTGACCGGGATCCAGTCCAGGGGCGGGGCCGCGGTGGCAAGCGGATCGGCCAGCAGGATGGGCAGCCAGACCACTCCCTGGATGACCGCGGTCAGGTAGTGCGCGACCAGGTAGCCCGCGGCGATGGGCAGCAGGGTGGAGGCGTAGGTCCCCGCCGTGGCGCCCAGCGGGGCGACCTGACGGCCGGGATCGTGGAGGGCGCGGGTCAGCCAGGCGGCCAGGGCAAAGGCGGCCAGGAAGATGAGCCAGACGGTGGCGAGCCCCCCGGTCTGGACGACCAGCACCGTCTCGGACGGCCCAAGCGTCTGCCACAGCGCATCGAAGACGGGCTGCATCAGCGAGCCAAAGAAGGCCGTCTCGGCCAGCCCGTCGTAGGTGACCCCGGCCAGCGCCAGCACGACGAACGCTGCGTCCGACGAGCCCGCCCCGCGGACCTCTGTCAGGCCGGCGAACCACGGTCGCAGCTCCGGCCTGCGCTCGGCGGGCTCCGCGGCGACGGCGCACTCCGGGCAGTCGACGCAGCGCGCGGGGTCGCACGCCTCCTCGCAGTCCTGGCAGACGTCCGGCGCGACCACGCGGCGACCCAGCGGTCCCACCCGCCCGAACCAGCCGAGCAGGACCTCGAACAGCTCGGCGTTGCGCAGCCAGGCGACCCGGCCGAAGAGGGTTGCGCCGGCCACCGTCAGGAGGGTGTAGCCGAGCAGCAGGTTGGCGACGACCAGCGGCGCGGTGCGGCTGAACAGGACCAGCTCGCACCACAGGGCGGCGAAGAGCAGGGCGACGGCGGGCCAGCGACCGAGCCGGCGCGGGTAGGCGAGGCCGGCATCCAGGCCGCTCCCGCCGGCCAGGCGCACGCCGCGGTCCACCACGCTTAGCAGGCTGCGCAGCGGGCTGAGGCTGGGCCAGGGGTTGCCCAGCACCACCGCCACGATCGGCAGCCCGACCCAGATGCCGGTCCAGAACAGGACCGCCGGCAGGGGCGAGATGGGGTCGACCAGGTAGCCGGCCAGGATCGTCCCGAACCACCAGGCCACGCCCACCACCCGGAGGATGGCCGATGCCACCCGCGAGGCCCCCGCGCCCACGGGCCGGGCGGGGTAGGCGGGCAGCGGCCCCGGCGGCCGGACGGCCAGCACCGACACCACGAACGAGGCCGCGACCGCGATTCCGGCGCCGGCCAGGTAGAGCGCCAGCGGCACCGGCAGGGTGAAGACGTCGCCAATGGCATGGGCGGCGGCCGGGCCGGCCGCCAGCAGCGAGCCGCCGAAAGCGAGGGCGGCGGCCAGGATGACCGGCGCCGCGCGCCGGCTACGGCTCATGGACGACGAGCGTGCCCGCGGTCGCCTCGGCCGGACCGTCGGTCGTGTGGATGGCGATCGGGAACTGGCCGCTGCGCACCGTGTCCAGCGTGAGCTCCACGGTCTCGCCGCTCCGCACCTCGCGGGCGGGCGCCTGGTCGTCGTAGCCGTGGATGTGCAGCACGGCGTCGCGCTGGATGGTGAAGGTGATCGTCACCTCCTGGTCGCGGCAGACCTCCAGCGCAGCGGGCTCCATGCGCTCCTCGACCAGCGTCGCCTGCCGCGAGACGGCGGCGGCATCGCAGTCGTCAGGCAGGCTGGTCTGCGGGACGCAGGCGGCCAGGGCGCCGGCCGCGACGATCAGCGCCGCGGCGCGTAGCGCCGGTGGAATGCGAGTCATGCTGTGGCTCCTGGCGGCCGGCCCGTGGGTGGACCGGCCGCCCCATGCTACCGAACCTGAAGCTGGCGCAGCACGGAGGTGCCGGCCAGGAGGAGGAGCAGGATGCCGGCGGTCGTTGCCGGAGAGCCCGGATCGGGCCTCATGGCCGTGTCCGGAGCGTCGTGGTCGTCGCCCTCCGAGTCGGTCGGGTCCGGGATCTCGGCATCGGTGTCGAAGCCGAAGCTGAACGATCCAACGATCTCGTGGCCGTCCAGGCCCAGCACCTCGTAGGTGACGGTGTACACGCCGGGTTGGGTGATGGTCACCGCACCGGCCAGGACGTTGCGGTCGGCCACCCCAAGATCCACCTCGCCATCGCCGACAGCGCCGCCGTCCGCGTCCTCGACGACGAAGCTGCTGTGGTCCGGGTCGAGCTCGCCGTCGAACTCGATGCGAACCTGGTCCGGAGCGTCGTCCAGGCTGGCGCCGGCCATTGGCGAGCTGGACACGAGGTGGACGTGGGCGATCGCGGCCGCCGGAGCAGCGGCAAGGATCATGGCCGCGACGCCGGCGAGCAGTGCGCGTGAGCGTGGGATACGCATCTCGAAATTCCTCATGCTGTCACGGCCCGCTCCGCGCCCATCGGCTGCGCAGGTAGTTCACCAGGTCCCATCGGTCGTTCTCGGACAGGCTAGTCGCGAAGGCCGGCATGCGCGTGCCGGCGGTTCCGACCGCGATCCGGTAGGCCAGGGAGCCGTCGCTCAGGCCGGGGACCGCCTCGGCCAGCGGGCGCATGGGCAGGACCTCCGGCGCAAGAACCCCGTCCCCCTCGCCATCGGACCCGTGGCAGACGGCGCAGTTGGCCAGGAACAGGCCGCGCCCGCGCCCGACCGAGGCCGCGTCGGCCGGGATGGGGTTCGGCATGGCGGCGGCATCGGCCGGCGCCAGGTTGGCGGCCTGCACCGCGGCACGCGAGCCGGCCCCCAGGCCGGCGACCAGGGCCAGCACGACCAGGCCGGCTCGCAGCCAGCCCAGGATCGGGACGTGCCTCCGCCGCGCGACCAGAGAGACGGCCACCACCAGCCCCAGCAGGCCCAGCGGGATGCCCCAGGCCGCGGAGCCGGTCGGGATCAGGGACCAGAGGGCGGCCAGCGCCAGCGGGACTCCCGCGCCGATGTCGGGCGGTGGGACGGCCTGCGGAGGCAGTGGCAGGGTGACCGGCAGGCCGAAGGCGGTCGCCTCGTCACGCAGGCCTTCCCGGCGGACGATGACCTCGAGCTGCCAGCTGCCCACCACCGGCGTGTAGGCCCCCGCCGTGCCCCACAGGCCCGGTTCGGTGCCCGGCTCCAGCTCCACCCGCTCGGCCGCCAGGCCGCTGTCAGGCGGTGGGGTGAAGACCAGGATGACGCGCTGGACATCGGTCCGGTAGGCGCCGGTCGACGCGTCGGCGACGGCGACCTGGTAGCGCTGGCTGCCGGGCGCCGGGAGGCTGATGGCGGCATGGACCGATGACTCGCCGGCGGTGCCGTACAGGTGCGCCGTCCCAATGGCCGACGAGGTCAGCACCGGGACGCGGTTGGCACTGGGCTGGCCGGTCACCATCCCGGCGGCGGCCAGGACGGCCACCGTGCCGACCAGCAGCTCGGCCCCGATCAACGGCATCGCGCGACCCAGGCTGCGGCTGCGCACCAGGAAGAAGTTGGCCGCGCCGATGGCGACCGCCACGCTGAACAGCAGCGCCTTGGAGATCAGCAGGTTGCCGTAGTCGCTGGCAACCAGCTCGCGCGACGCGTCGCCCAGGACGACCGGCGAGTTGGCGAGCCCGGTGAGCACCACGATCGGTGCGGCCACCAGGGCCACCCGCGAGTGGATCCGGAGTGCCGCCCCCACCGCGGCCCGGTGGCGACGAACGAGCAGAAAGAGGCCGGGCAGGGTGCCCAGCCAGGCACCCACCGCGGCCAGGTGGGCCAGGTCGAGCGCACCGGACAGCGGACCGCCGATGGCCGCCGCGTGGCCGGCCATGCTCGACCCGGCCAGCGTCAGCGTTGCCGCTGCCAGGGCCAGCAGCAGCCAGCCGCGCTCCGGCGACGCGTCCGGCGGGCGCCCACGGCGCTGCGCCTCGTCGTGGCTGGTCCAGTGTGCGGCGGCAAGCAGGAAGGCGGCCAAGGCGCCCAGCAGCGCGACCCGCATGGCAATCGCGAAGGGCGTCCAGCCGAACGGCGCCGCGAGGTCCAGCGGGAAGCCCTCCCCGTGCGCCAGGTGGCCGCCGGAGGCGATGATCGGCCGCGCCGCCAGCGCCAGATAGAGGGCCAGTCCGGCGAGGGTGGCCGCCGCGGCGATCGCCAGGGCACCCCACGGCGCGCGGACGAGCGCCGGTTCGGCCGCGAGCAGCGCGGGGCGGGCTGAGACCAGCCAGAAGAGCGGGATCCCGAACAGGGCGAGCGCGCCGGCCAGGCCGGCCCAGCGCGCCGCGACGACCTCCGGCCCGCTGGACAGCGAGCTCGCCTCGGTGGGGGCCGATGGCGCCGGCTCGGTTCCGGTGGGGTCCACCAGGAAGGCGAAGATGCCGGAGGTGACGTGGCCGTCGACCGCGGAGGTGACCTGGTAGCTGACCGTGTAGGTGCCCGGTGTGAGGGTGGGAAGCGGCACGCTGGCGGTCGTTCCGGCGCCATCCACCGCCACGCTCCCGACGCCCGGGATTTCGGCCTGGCGCGGGTCCAGCAGGCGCACGACGGCGGATGGGGCGTCGATCGGCTCGGTGAAGACCAGGCGCAGCTCGGCCGGTGCCTCGGTCAGGCTGGCGTTGGCCGCCGGTTCGGACGAGACCAGCTCGGCGTGTCCCGCGACGCCGGGAACGCCGGCCGTGAGGAGGATCAGCGCCAGGGGCAGGGCGACCCCGGCGCGACGCAGCAGTCGGATGTGGTCGGACCTCGCTCAGCGTGGTTGGGTGGCCGCTGCGCGAGTATACGGAGGGGGGCACGCCGCCCGCCCCTCGGCGTTCCGGCCGTCAGTCCTCGGCGAAGAAGGGGTCGTCGCCGTACAGCTCGAGCCAGCGGCGGCGCATGTGCCGGATGGTGGCCACCACCACCACCTCCGGCGTGGCGGGCGGGAGCAGCCCGGCGATGGCGCTCCTCACCGGCTCCGAGCCCTCGATTCCCAGCAGGGCCAGGTAGTCATGCACCCGCCGGGCCGGCGACTTGCCCTCCGCCCGCATCCGCACCAGGACGTCGGCCTCGTGCTCCAGCGCGCCGCGGTAGTCCGCTGCCGGGCGCTCCAGCTCCGCCATCAGGGCGGGCACGTGGTCCAGCCGCGGGTCGGAGTACGCCCATCGCACGAAGGAGTCGAGCTGCTGCGCCTGCCGCTCGTGGTGGCGGGCATGGAACCCGCGCAGGTATTGCTGGCGTTCTGCCTCCGTACGGGTGAGCGCGATCTGGACGATCTGGCGCATCTCCGGCGTCCAGCGGCGCAGCGACTCGATGAACTGGCGCAGCGTCAGCCCACCGGGCGGCTGCGGCCTGAAGCGGTGCTCGTGGGTGGTCTGCACGGGCCCGTATACTAGCCGCGCATGCCCGGCCTGACCTCGGCGGGCCGATGGCCCCGCCTCCTGGTCGGGATCCTCGTGCTCGCCCTCGCCACGAGCGCATGGCTGCCCGCTCGCTCGACCGAGGCGGCCGGCCCCGAGTTGCGCTACCTGGGCGGAGAGCTGAAGACACTCGACCCGGCCTTCATCAGCGACGCGTCGGACGTCCAGCTGCTGCTCCAGCTGTACGCCGGCCTCACCCGCCTGGACGAGAACGGCGAGCCGTATCCCTCCCTGGCCGAGTCGTGGACGGTGAGCCCGGACGGGCGGACCTACACCTTCCGGCTGCGACGCGGCCTGACCTTCTCAGACGGGTCACCCCTCGGCGCCGCCGACGTGCGGCGGTCATGGCTTCGGATCCTGGATCCGGCGACGGCCTCGACCGCGCCGGACGTGCTGAGCGTGATCCAGGGCGCACCGGAGCGGCTCGCCGGCGGTCCCGACGGGCAGGTGGGCATCCGGGTGGTCGACGAGCACACCCTGGAAGTCGAGCTGCGCCACGCGGCCGGCTACTTCCCGGCGATCACGGCCACGCCGACCGCGTTCGTGGTCCCGGCCGGCGCCGATGCCGGCTCCGACTGGCAGTCGGTGGACGGCTTCGTCGGCTCCGGGCCGTACGTCGCCGATGGGCTGGACGGGGACACCCTGGTGCTGAGTGCCAACGCGCGCTACGTCGCGGGTCCGCCGCCCATCCCCGAGGTCCGGTGGCTGATGGACCTGCCCGGCGACGGCGTGACCGCCTTCGCGGACGAGGAGCTGGACCTGGTGGGGGTCGCATCCTGGGACGCCAGCTGGATCGCCTTCGACCCGGAGCTGGGGCCCGCCCTCCACCAGGCGGCCGCGCTGAACGTGCAGTACTTCGGCTTCGACACCACCCGGCCGCCGTTCGACGACGCGCGCGTGCGGCGCGCGTTCGCCCTGGCGCTCGACCGGCCGCGGCTGGTGGCCCTGTCCGAGGGCAGCGGCTCGCTGCCCGCCTCGAGCGTGGTTCCGCCGGCCCTCTGGCCCGACGGCCTGGAGGACGACGACAGCCACGCCCCGGTGGAGGCGCGCAGGCTCCTGGACGAGGCCGGCTACGCGGACCGCGGCGACCTGGGCCCGGTCACGGTCAACGGCGGCGGGCTGAACGTCTCGCCGGCGGTGGCCATCTGGCGGGATGAGCTGGGCGTCGAGGTCACGGTGGAGGGCATGGACTTCGCGGATTACCTGCGCGCGCTGGAGAATGCGCCGCCCCAGGTCTTCACCATCAACTGGATCGCCGACTACCCGTCGCCCTACGCGCTCTACAGCCTGCTGCTGCTGCCCGGCGCGGTGAGCAACTACGGAGGCTGGACCGATGCGTCCTTCGTGACGCTGCTGGAGGCCGCCTCCGGCGCCGAGGACGACGCCGCCCAGGCAGAGGCCTACGCCGAGGTCGACGCCTACGTGGACGAGGCGGCGCCGGTCATCCCATGGGCCTACGGCACCGCCTGGTGGCTGGTGCGCCCCGGGCTGCGTGGCCTGGGCAACCTGACCACCGGCATCCTGGACTTCGGGAGGGTGTCGTGGGACGACTGAGCCGTGCCGCATCGGTCGCGCTGCTGGCAGCTCTCTTCACCGCGGCCTGGGCGCCGGCGCGGGTGGCGGCCTTCACCGGCTTCGGGAGCATGACCGGCGACGGGACCTACGGGGTCGGGATGACGTTCACGGTCGAGATCGACGGCGCCGCGCCCGACCGGCTCGAGCTTCTGCTGCGCCTTGCCGGGGACGAGGGGACCTTCGTGGCGCCGGTCCAAGTGGAGGGCTCGCGGGCCACGTACGCCTGGGACGCCGACGAGCGGCACCTCACCCCGAACACGCGCGTGGCGTATCGCTGGCGGGCCACCGACGGCGGGAGCGTGACGCTGAGCCCGGAGCGAACGCTGCTCTACGACGACGACCGCCCGGGGCTGGACTGGCAGTCCGCCCGGCTGGGCGAGGCGACGGTCCACTGGTACGGCGGGGCGGAGGCCCAGGCCCGCCGCTTCGGGGAGCTCTCGGCGGATGGAGCCGCCCGGGCGGAGGCGCTGCTGGGGCACCAGCTCGCCGGGCCAATCGACATCTTCGTCTACGACACCCAGGACGACTTCTTCGGCGCGTTGGGGCCCGGCGCCCGCGAATGGATCGGGGCGGCCACCTACCCGCACCTGCGCACCATCTTCATGTGGCTGGGCGGCGGCGACGCCGGCTACCGGGAGACGACCGTCGTGCACGAGGTGACCCACGTCGTCTTCGACGACGCGACCCGCAACCCGTTCCACGAGCCGGCGAAGTGGTTCAACGAGGGCATCGCCTCCTGGTCCGAGCGCCAGTCCGCGGACGAGGAGCGGTCCGTGGTCGAGTTCGAGGCCGATGGCGGGGGCCTGTTCGCGTTCGAGGCCATCCGCGAGCAGTTCCCGATCGGGTCGCGGGGAGCCACCCTGTCCTACGCCCAGGGCGCCACCATGGTGGACATGATCATCGCGGAGCACGGCGCGGAGGCGATCGCCGGGATCGCGGCCGCCTACCGGGACGGCGCGTCGGACGACGAGGCCCTGGAGGCCGGGACCGGCGTTGCCGCCGAGCAGCTGTACGCCGCCTTCTACGACGAGTTCGGGGTGGAGGCGCCGCAGGCCATCGAGGCGGCACCCATTCCACCGTCCGACGTGAGGCTGCCGGGCGGGACCGGCCCGGGCGATGGTTCCGGGACGGGGTCGCCGCAGCCCGGCGCCACGTCGGTTCCGGCGCCGGGCGGCACCGATGGCGACGGCTCGGCAGCCTGGCTGGTCATCCCCGCCGTCCTGGCGATCGTGGTGGCCGTGGGCCTCCTGGCCCGCGCCGCGGCGCGTCGCGCCGGGCGGCGGGAGCCATCGTGACCGGTGCGGCGCGCCGGCTCCGCTTCCGGAGCGGCTGGGCGCTCTCCATCGCCGCCGCGCTGGCGGTGGTGGGCTTCGTGGCCGCAGCCCAATGGAACAGCTCGGCGGAGCGCCAGGAATTCACCACCTCCGCGCAGCAAGTGCTGGCCGCGCAGGTCATCCGCCTGGAGGAGGAGCAGCGCGAGCTGCGCGAGCTGATCGCGGCCGGAGAGGCCGAGGTTCAGACGTTCCAGGAGGAGTCCACCTCCAGCTCGGCGGCGCTTGCCGCGCTGAACGCCCGCCTGGCGGAGGCACGCCTGGCGGCCGGCCTGACGCCGGTGCGCGGGCCCGGTGCGGTGATCGAGATCGCCGATTCCAAGCGGGTCGTGCCGCCGGGAGAGAACCCGGCCAGCTTCATCGTCCTGGTCGACGACCTGCGCGACATCGTGGCCGCGCTGTGGGCCTCGGGGGCGGACGCCATCGCCATCAACGACGAGCGCCTGGTCGCGAGCTCCTCCATCTACAGCGTTGGCGCATCGGTCCTGGTCAACACCGCCTTCCTATCGCCGCCGTTCCGGGTCGAGGCGATCGGTCCGGAGGGCCTGCTGGAGCGCTTCCAGGAGCACCCGGCCTTCCAGGGGCGGGTGGCTCAGCGGATCGAGTTCTTCGGGCTGGAGTTCGCCACCGCGGCGGCGGACGAGCTGGATCTGGACGGCTTCGTGGGCACCTCCCGCTTCCGGTGGGCCGTGCCGCTGGAGGGGACGGACGGATGAAGGCGCGGCCCGCACAGCTCAGCCTGTTCGCGGTGGCCCTCCTGGTCGGCGTGCTGCTTGTCGGCCAGCTGCGGTCGCAGGCGCGCCCCACCGAGATCAGCAGCCTCCCGGCGCAGGAGCTGTCGCAGCTGATCGACACCCTGGGCAACCGCAACCGCGAGCTGCGGACCGGCCTGGCCGACGTCCGCGAGACCCTGCGCGAGTACCGGGTCGCCGGGTCGCAGGGCCAGAGCGCGTTGGACGTGACCCGCGAGGAGCTGCGCCGGATCACGGCCTTCGCCGGGCTGGCCGCGGTTCACGGCCAGGGGATCGTGCTCGAGGTGAGCGGCAGCCTGGACGCGATCGCGCTCAACGACCTGCTGAACGAGCTGCGCAACGCGGGGGCCGAGGCGCTGGCCATCGACGGCGTGCGCGTCACGCACCGAACCGTGGCGGTCCAGGGCCCGACCTCGCTGCTGGTGGACGGCGCGGAGGTGGGGACCAGCTTCCGGCTGCAGGCCATCGGCTCACCGGAGGGCCTGCTGGCCACCCTGGAACGGCCGGGCGGGATCATCGCCCAGCTGGAGCAGTTCATCAATGCCAGCATCGTCGCCACCCAGTCGTCCGAGATCACCCTGCCGGCGACGGAGGTCTCCCTGGCGCCGTCCACCGCCCAGCCCGTCGAATGACCCTGCATCCGCGGCACCCGTCGCCTTGACCGTCCGATCCGGCAGGCCGTAGAGTGGCGCGCGTCCTGCCGATCCCATGATCGCCGCCCCTGCTCGCGACCGGGCCGGAAGGCGGTGCCGGCGGCGAGTGCCGCCCTTCAGCCGGGAGTACCCATGAACGACCTGATCGACCTCGCCCTGGATGCCGCCGGGCATGCCGGCGCGGGCTACGCCGACGTCCGGGTCAGCGAGCGTGAGACGGAGTCGGTGACGGTGAAGAACGGCTCCCTCCAGGCCGCCAGCTCCAACCGTTCCGCCGGCTTCGGGGTTCGCGTCCTGGTGGACGGCGCCTGGGGCTTTGCCGGCTCGGCCGTGCTCGAGCGCGATGAGGTCGAGCGCGTCGCCCGCGAGGCGGTGGCCATCGCGCGGGCCAGCACCCTGGCCCGCCGCGAGCCGGTCGTCCTGGACGACTCCCCGCCGGCGGTCGACCGCTACCGCACCCCGGTGCAGGAGGATCCGTTCGGCGTCTCGATCGACGACAAGCTGCGGATCCTGTTCGAGGCCGACGCGGCGATGGCCCGGGTCCCCGGCATCGTGGTTCGCGAGGGGAGCATCGAGGCGGCCCGGGAGCGCAAGACGTTCGCCTCCAGCGAGGGAGCCCGGGTCGAGCAGGAGCTGGTGGAGTCCGGGGCCGGCATCGAGGCCACCGCCGTCAGCGCCAGCGAGTCCCAGGTCCGCAGCTACCCCAACTCGTCGGGCGGCCAGCACGTGACGGGGGGCTTCGAGGCGATCCGCGCCATGGACCTGCCGGCCCACGGCGAGCGGATCGCGACCGAGGCCGTCCAGCTGCTGGAGGCCGTGGACTGCCCCTCGGGCGAGATGACCCTGGTCGTCGACTCCTCGCAGATGGCACTCCAGGTCCACGAGTCGTGCGGGCACCCGATCGAGCTGGACCGGGTGCTGGGGATGGAGGCGAGCTTCGCCGGCACGTCGTTCCTGACGGTGGACAAGCTGGACCGGCTGCAGTACGGAAGCGAGATCGTCAACATCGACGCCGATGCCACCGCTCCGGGAGGCTTGGGCACATTCGGCTACGACGACGAGGGCGTGCCGGCGCAGAACACGCCGATTGTGGCCGACGGCCGCTTCGTCGGCTACCTCACCAGCCGCGAGACGGCACCCGTCATCGGCCGCCGCAGCATGGGCAGCAGCCGCGCCTCCGGCTGGAACGTCATCCCCCTGATCCGGATGACCAACGTCAACCTGCGTCCCGGCCGGGCGGGGACGCTCGAGGACCTCATCGCCGACACGCCAGACGGCCTGTTCGTCAGCACCAATCGGTCCTGGAGCATCGATGATCGGCGCCTGAACTTCCAGTTCGGCACCCAGATCGGCTGGCGGATCCGGGACGGGCGGCTGGCTGAGATGGTCAAGAACCCGACCTACACCGGCATCACGCCGCAGTTCTGGAACGGCTGCGACGCCATCGCCGGCCCGTCGGAGTGGAGGCTGTGGGGCGTTCCGAACTGCGGCAAGGGCGAGCCGATGCAGACCCACCGGGTGGGACACGGCGCCGCGCCGGCCCGCTTCCGCGGCGTCCGGGTGGGAGTCGGCCGGTGGTAGCGGTGCATGCCGGCCGGCGGGCCGATCCGGACGAGGTGCTGGAGCGCGCCATGGCCCTGACGGGTGGGGAGGCGGAGGCGCTCTACCTGGCGCGGGACGCGGCGCTCACCCGCTTCGCGGGGTCCAGGATCCACCAGAACGTGAGCGAGCACGACGCGACGCTCCGGATGCGGGTGGTGGACGGGGGCCGGTCCGGGGTGGCGAGCACGAATCGCCTGGACGCGGAGGGGATCCGCGAGGTGGTGGCCCGTGCCGGCGAGATCTGTCGACGGGCCGCCGAGAACCCGGACGCGCCGCCGCTCCCCGCGGCAGACCAGGGAGCGGGGGACTCAGACCTCGGCTTCGTGGCCGAGACGGCCGGCGCCGAGCCGGAGCTGCGCGCGGAGGGAGCCCGGGCGGTGATCGCCGCCGCCCAGGCTGCCGGCCTGGATGCCAGCGGAGCATTCTCGACCGAGGCAACCACCATGGCCATCGCCAACTCTCGGGGCCTCCGGTCGCGGCACACCACCAGCTCGGCCAAGCTGCTGACCGTGATGACCGGTCCGGACGGGGCCTCGGGCTACGCGCAGGCGACCGGCACCGATGTTGCGGCCATCGATCCCGTGGCGGTGGGGCAGGAGGCCGCCGAGAAGGCGGTGCGCAGCGCCGGGGCAACGGACCTGGAGCCGGGCGAGTACGACGTCATCCTGGAGGAGTACGCCGTCCAGACGGTGCTCGAGTACCTCGGCTACGCCGGGTTCTCCGCGCTGGCGGTGGAGGAGGGACGGTCGTTCATGGAGCTCGGCAGCCAGGTGATGGGGGCCAACGTGTCGATCTGGGACGACGGGCAGGACCCGTCCGGCCTGCCGGCCGCGATGGACTTCGAGGGCGTGGCCAAGCAACGGGTCGACCTCATCGGCGACGGGGTGGCGCGCGGGCTGGTGCACGACTCGTCCACCGCCGGGCGGGCCGGGATCCGCTCGACCGGGCACGGGCTGCCCGCGCCCAACACGTTCGGGCCGCTGACCTGGAACCTGTTCATGGCGCCCGGCACCAGCTCCAAGGAGGCCATGCTGGCGTCCATCCAGCGCGGGATCTGGGTCACGCGCTTCCACTACGTCAACATCGTGCATCCCCGTCGCGGCGTGCTGACCGGGATGACCAAGGACGGGACCTTCCTGATCGAGAACGGGCGCATCGCGCGCCCGATCCGCAATCTGCGCTTCACCCAGGCCATCCCGGAGGCATTCCACCGGGTCCATGCCATCGCGGCGGAGACGCGGCTGGTGGCCGCGGAATACAGCGGCATCAACGCGCGCGTGCCCGCGCTCCAGGTCGGACGCTTCGCCTTCACCGGGGCCACGGCCGCGGAGAGCGAGGCGTGACGTGGCCCCGGTCGACCTGCGGCTCGGCGATCTCATCGGCCTGCGGCGTGCGCATCCGTGCGGCAGCCTCAGCTGGCGGGTCGTGCGGCTCGGTGCGGATATCGGGCTGGTCTGTGCCGGCTGCGCGCACCGGATCCTGATGGACCGCCTGGACGTGGAGCGTCGCTTCACCGGGCACCTTGAGCGTGGGCCCGCCGACGAGGGCCGCGGATGACGCACGTGGAGCTGCCGCACGACCTTGCCGGCCAGGACCTGTCCGGGGCGGGCAACGTCTTCCGCAACCGCAGCTTCGTGTCGCTCTGGTCGGCCCAGCTGCTGAGCCAGCTGGCCAGCAACATGGTCCTGGCGGCCCTGATGGCGACGGTCGTGGCCGCCACGGGGTCGAACACGGCCAACGCCGTGCTGATCCTGACCTTCCTCTTTCCGGCGGTGGCGTTCAGCGCCTTCGCCGGCGTCCTGGTGGAGCGCAGCGACGCCCGGCTGATCATGCTTGCCGCCAACCTCTTTCGGGCGGGCGGCACGGTGCTCTTCATCTTCGTGGGCGCCAACGTCCTGCTCATCCTGGTCATCAACCTGTTCATCTCCACCGCCACCGCCTTCTTCGCGCCGGCTGAGCTGACCGCCATCCCGCGGATCGTGGATCGACGCCACCTGTTGGCCGCCAACTCGGTGTTCGTGCTGACCATCAATGCCACCTTCGCGGTGGGCTTCGGCTTCCTCGGCCCGCTGGTCCTCACCACCACCGGAGCCGATGCGGTCTTCGTGGTGGTTGCCGTGATGTTCGGGCTGGCCGGGCTGGCAATTGTGCCGCTGCCATCGGTCCCGCCGGAGCGCCGCGAGGACCTGGAGACCCACGAGGCCGGGCGCGCCCTGCGCGCGGTGGTGGATCAGGTACGAGAGGGGATCGCCTTCGTCCGCGGCCACCGCCAGATCGCTTGGTCGCTGGCCTACCTGGGGATCGCCGCCAGCCTGATCGGGGTCATGGGCGCCATCGGCCCCGGGTTCGCCACGGACATCCTGCGTCTCACCCCGGAGGACTTCTTCTTCGTGATGGGCCCCGCCGGCCTGGGCGCGGTGATGGGCATCCTCTTCCTGAACGCCTACGGGAAGGCCATTCCCCGGCGGCTGCTGATCGACATCGGCCTGGTGGCGATGGGGGTGACCCTGGTCGGGCTGGCCCTGGTGAAGCCGATCACCGGCCTGCTGGCGCCGGCCGTCCAGCCGATCGAGGAGAACCTGCCGGCCGCCCTGTCGCCCATCATCTCGCTGATCGCGCTGGTGGTGGTCATCGCGGTCACCGCCGGGGTCGAGTACGCCTTCGTGGCCATCCCATCCCAGACCGCGCTCCAGGAGGAGCTGCCGATGGAGGTGCGGGGCAGGATCTTCGGGATCCTGAACACGCTGCTGTCGGTCGCCTCATTCCTGCCGGTGCTGGTGGCGCCGGCCGCCGCCGACCTGCTCAACATCCCCTTCCCGGGCGCCGGAATTCCGTGGGTCATGGCGATTCTGGGCTTGGGAACCCTGTGGGCCGGGGTCGCATCCTGGCGGCACAACGCCCGGATCGGCCTCCATGCCGAGCGGCCGCGGCCCGGCCGGGGGGTGGCGGGCGAGGATGAGCAGTAGGCTCCTCGCCGGAGCCGTGCTGGTCGCGTCGGGGCTGCTGGCCTGGTTCGCGATCACCTCGACCCTGGCCGCGCGGCTGCTGCAGGCCGGGGTCGGCCTGAGCCTCCTCTACGTCGCCTACCTGGCCTGGCGCGGCTGGCGCGCGATGCGGGCGGCGGTGCGCGGCGGCAGCCAGGCCTCGCGCCATCCGGCACGGCCGTGGGTCACGGTGATCGTGCCGGCCGCCAACGAGGCCGGCGTGGTGGGCGGCTGCCTCCGCGACCTCGCCGCCCAGGACTACGCCGATGCCTCCGGCCCACGCTTCGACGTGCTGCTGGTGGACGACGGCTCGGAGGACGAGACGGGCGACGTGGCGCGGGAAGCCGCGGCGCGCCTCGTCGCGGGCGGGAAGGATCGCGTTCGCATCGTGCGTCGCGAGCGGGAAGCCGGCCCCCGCACCAAGGCCGCGGTCCTCGCCTTCGCCCAGCCGCTGGCCGGCGGTGAGGTCACCGCCGTCATCGACGCGGACACGCGGCTGGACCG
>JBOGSY010000013.1:0-15941 GCA_050691915.1 Candidatus Limnocylindria bacterium
GCCCGCGGTCCGAAGCCGGGCGACCTGGTCCGGGGTATAGCCAACCTCCGCCAGGACCTCATTGGTGTGCTCGCCCAGGCGCGGCGGGGCCCCGCCCAGGGGCAGCAGCCGGCCGTCGAGGCGGATCGGCCCGGGAGCCATGGCCATGCCGTCGAGGCGCTGCGTCCACCGGCCACCAAGCGCCGCATCCAGGCCCTCGATCGCCTCGGGCACGCTGCTGACCGGCCCTGCCGGAACATCCGCCGCCCGGAGGGCCAGGACCACTTCATCGCGTCGGCGTCCGAGAAATGCCGCGCTGAGCCAGGCGACCAGCTCCGCGCGGTGCGCCAGCCGACGCGGATTGGTCGCGTAGCGGTCGTCCGGGTCCAGACCCAGCACGGAGAGCAGCCGACCGAATTGCGTGTCATTGCCGACGGCCACCACGACGTGCCCGTCGGCAGTGGCGAAGCCCTGGTAAGGGACGATGTTGGGATGCTGATTGCCCCAGCGCCGCGGCAGGTCCCCAGTCGCAAGGTGATTGGCCAGCACGTTGGCCAGCGCGGTCACGCCCGCCTCGATCAGGTTGACCTCAACATGGGCCGTCATTCGGTCGGGCCGCCGCTGACGTCCGACCAGTGCCGCCAGGGCCCCCACCGCCACCTCGAGCCCCGTCAGCAGGTCGACGACCGCCACGCCGGTCTTCATCGGTCCGTGATCCGGCTCCCCGGTGACCGCCATCAGGCCGCTCACGGCCTGTGCCAGGAGATCGTAGGCGGGACGATCCGCGTCCACGCCCGCGAAGCCACCGATCGCGGCCACCACCAAGGATGGGTGCGACCTTCGGAGGCGCTCCGGGTCGAGGCCCAGCCGCTTCGCGCTGGCCGGGCGCGCGTTATGGACCAGCAGGTCGGAATGCGCCGCCAGGCGGTCGAGCACCGCCCGGCCGCCGCCGGTTCGGAGGTCCACCACCACGCTGCGCTTGTTGCGGTTGATGGAGGCGAAGTACGCGCTGCGCCGGTCCTCCTGGGGTCCCCACCACGGTGGGCCCCAGGTGCGCGCTTCGTCGCCACCCGGCGGTTCCAGCTTGGTGACGTCCGCGCCCAGGTCGGCCAGCAACATCGTGGCGAAGGGTCCTGCCAGCACGCGAGAGCAGTCCAGCACCCGGATCCCGCTCAGCGGCAGCGATTCGTCTGTCGAGGACAAGGCGATGGCGTCCTTCCCATGTCCGGCCGTTGTCCGGCCGTCGGGGACCGATTGTAGGAATCGCGGGTCGGCGTCGGTTGAAGCGGCGATGCGCAGCGCGCCAGGTTTCCCTATTCTCGGGGCGCGACGAAGCCTGCACCACCGAGGCATTCGCACCGGCTCTGCCCCCGCGGGCACCGGCGAATCCGCCCCGCCCTGACGGAGTTGCTCACGCCATGCACTTGGCACGCTTCCCACGGCGCCGCTACACGATCGGCCCGACCTCGATGGAGCCCATGGACCGCCTCTCCGGGCTCCTCGGGGGCCCTCGCCTGTTCATCAAGCACGACGACATGCTGGGCCTGGCCGGCGGCGGCAACAAGGCACGGAAGCTCGAGTTCCTGATGGCGGACGCCCTGGCCGGCGGTGCCACCAGCATCATCACCTGCGGTGCCGTGCAGTCCAACCACTGCCGCATGACGGCGGCCGCGGCCGCCCGCGAAGGGCTGGAGTGCCACCTCGTGCTGGAGGAGCGGGTGCCGGGCAGCTACCGGCCGGACGCCGGGGGCAACAACTTCCTCTTCCACCTGCTGGGGGTCGCCAGCATCACGGTTGTCCCGGCAGGCACCGCCGTCGACCGGGTCATGGAGGACCTGCGCGCCAGCCACGCGGCGCGGGGCACACGATCCTACGTGATCCCCGGCGGCGGATCGAACGCGCTCGGGGCGCTGGGGTACGTCGCCTGCGCGGACGAGATCCTGGCCCAGGCCTTCGACCAGGGAATCCGCTTCGACGCGGTGGTGTGCGCCAGCGGCAGCGGCGGGACGCACGCCGGGCTGCTGGCCGGGCTGGTGCCGCGGGGCGGCCCGCCGGTGATCGGGATCAGCGTCCGGTTCGAGACCGGGGTCCAGGTGGAGCGCGTCCAGCGCCTGGCGGACCAGGCACTCGACCTGCTCGGATCGACGGTCCGGGTGCCCGCGGAGGCGGTCACGGTCCACGACGGCTACGTCGGCGACGGGTACTCGCTGCCCACCCAGGGGATGGTCGAGGCCGTCCGGCTGATGGCCACCACGGAGGGCATCCTGCTCGACCCGGTGTACACCGGGAAGGCCATGGCCGGGCTCATCGATCTGGTTCGGACCGGCGGGTTGGCGCCGGCGTCGAACGTGCTCTTCGTTCATACCGGTGGCGCCCCGGCGCTGTTCGCCTACCAGGAGACGTTCGGCGGCGCGGCAGGTGGGGAGGCATGAGCCGGACGGTGGGCGTGATCGGCGGCATGGGCCCGGCGGCGACGGCGCTCTTCTTCCGCGAGCTCGTCGCCGCCACGCCGGCCAGGCGCGACCAGGACCACCTCCGCGTGCTGATCGACAGCAACCCGGCCGTGCCGGACCGGGTCGAAGCCATCCTGCATGGAGGCCCGTCTCCGGCGCCGGTCCTGGCCGAGATGGCGCGTGGGCTCGAGGCGCAGGGGGCCGAGCTGCTGGTCATGCCCTGCAATACGGCCCATGCCTGGGAGGACGACGTGCGAGGCGCGGTCCGGATTCCGTTCATCAGCATCGTGACGGCGACCGTCGACGCGGCGCAGGCCAGCCAGCCGCCCGCATTGCGGATCGGCGTGCTGGCGACCACCGGCTGCCTTCGGGCCGGCCTCTACCAGGCCGCCTGTGGTGCCCGGGGCCTGGAGGCCGTGGTCCTGCCGCCCGACCGGCTGCCGGGATTCATGTCGGCCATCGCCACCGCCAAGGGGCCCGGCGTGACCGAGGCCGCGGTCGCCCAGGTCAGGTCGGATGTCGACGCCCTGGCCGATGCCGGCGCCGACCTGGTCCTGGCGGCCTGTACCGAGGTTCCGTGGCTGCTGGATGGCGTGGACACTCCCGTTCCCGTCATCAGCTCGTCGGCGGCGCTGGCCCGCGCCACGGTCCGGCTGGCGCTGTCGGAGCCGGTGGCGTGACCCGTGAGCCGGGTGGCGCGCGCTCGCTACCCGGGGAGGGCGACCTGTGGCGCAGGCTCCACGCCGTGATGGCCGCGATCACGCCCGAGATGGCGGAAGTGGCCGGCTACTTCCCGGAGGGCTGGACCGCCAAGGACGCCCTGGCCCACCTCGGGACCTGGATGGCGGAGGGCGCCCGGATGCTGCGCCGCATCGCGGCCGGCACCTATCACGACGGCGAGATCGATGTGGACGCCGAGAACGAACGCTTCCTGGCCGCGATGCGCGACGTCCCGCTCGACATCGTCCACCTCCAACTTGCCGCCGCCCGCAGCGAGCTGCTGCGCGCCTGGAGCGAGGCGCCCACGCTGACGCGGGCGGCACGCTACTGGGTGCGCAAGGCCGGCCCTGAGCACGTTGCCGAGCACCTGCCCCGGCTCGAGGCCTGGGTCGACGAGCTGAGCCACCGGGCCTGATTGCGCGCCATGGAGGTCAGCCTGCCGGTCCTGGCCGGCATGCTGCTGATCATTGGCGGGGTGGCGCTCGCCAACGGCCGGTTCGGGCCAGCGGAGGCTCTTCGGCACGGAGTGACGCGCGCGCCGCGGCCGCAAGTCGCATAGGATGCGGCGGACGGGTGCACGCATGGGTGGGACCGGACCGATGGCTGGGCGCCAGGCGACGACGCGGAGCGAGGAGCCGGACTACCGCGCGCTGTTCGAATCGGGTCCTGGGCTGCTGCTGGTGCTCCGCCCGGACCTGACCATCGCCGCGGTCAGCGACGCCTACCTGCGGGCGACCTTGACCCGGCGCGAGGAGATCCTGGGCCGGGGCCTGTTCGACGTCTTCCCGGACAACCCGGACGATCAGCAGGCAACGGGGGTGAGCAACCTGCGCGCCTCCCTGGAGCGGGTGCGGGCCACGCTGACCCCCGATGCCATGGACGTCCAGCAGTACGACATCCGGCGGCCGGCGTCCGAGGGCGGTGGCTTCGAGGAGCGCCACTGGAGCCCGCTCAACACCCCGATCCTGGACGCCGGCGGCCAGCTGACCCACATCCTCCATCGCGTCGAGGACGTCACCGAGCTGGTCCGCCTGCAGGGGCTCGAGTCGCGCCAGAAGGGCCTCAGCGACGAGCTGGAGCGGGTCTCGACCGAGCTCGATCGCTTCTTCTCGCTGTCGAGCGACATGTTCGGCGTCCTCAACCTGGACGGCACCTTCCGCCAGGTGAACCCCGCCTGGCAGCAGGTGCTGGGCTACACGCCCATCGAGCTCATCGGTCGCCTGTTGCTGGACCTGGTCCACCCCGACGATCGGGGCCGGACGGTGGCCGAGTTCGAGCGGGCAACCGCCGATGGCACCGCCACCACCCGCTTCGAGAACCGCTACCGGCACCGGGACGGCAGCTACCGCTGGCTCGAGTGGACGGGCAGGCTGATCCCCGGGGAGCAGGTCCATTACTCCGCCGCCCGGGACGTGACCGACCGCAAGGGGATCCAGGAGGCGCTGGAGGCGGCGCGCCGCGAGGCGGAGGCGGCGAACCTCGCCAAGAGCGAGTTCCTGTCCCGGATGAGCCACGAGCTGCGCACCCCGCTCACCGCGGTCCTGGGCTTCGCCGCGCTGCTGGCCGACGAGGAGCTCACGCCGGAGCAGCGCGAGAGCGTCGGGTACATCACCCGCGGCGGACGCCACCTGCTGGAGCTGATCAACGAAGTGCTCGACATCAGCCGCATCGAGAGCGGGCAGATGACCCTCTCCCCGGAGCCGGTCGCCCTCGCCGGTCTGCTGGCCGAGGCGGTGGGCCTGATCGGGCCGCTGGCGGAGGATCGATCGGTCTCCATCCAGGCGGATGCCGGCGGCTGTGATGGCCATGTCCAGGCCGATCGCCAGCGCCTCAAGCAGGTCCTGCTCAACCTGCTCTCGAACGCGGTGAAGTACAACCGCGAGGGCGGCTCCGTCACCGTTGCCTGCGAGCCGGCCGCGCAGGGCCGGCTGCGGATCGGGGTGACCGACACGGGGTACGGCGTACCGCCGGAGCTGCTGGGCCGGCTCTTTCAGCCGTTCGAGCGCCTTGGTGCCGAGCAGTCGGGGGTGGAGGGCACGGGCATGGGCCTGACCCTGTCGCGCGGCCTGGTCGAGGCGATGGGCGGCCGCATGGGCGTGGACAGCCAGGTCGACCGCGGCTCGACCTTCTGGCTCGAGCTCGAGGTGGCGGACCGGGTCGTGGAGGCGAATGGCGACAAACCTGCCGCGCCGCAGCCGGACACGGCGCCGCAGGCGACCGTGCGGCGCCTGCTCTACATCGAGGACAATAACTGGAACGTGCGCCTGGTGGAACGGATCGTTGCCCGCCGCGAGGGACTCGAGCTCGAGGTCGCGATGCAGGGCCAGCTGGGCCTGGACCTGGCCCGCCAGCATCGGCCGAGCCTGATCCTGCTCGACCTCCACCTGCCGGACATGTCGGGGGTGGAGGTCCTGCGCCGGCTGCGCAGCTACCCCGAGACGCGCACCACGCCGGTGGTCGTCATCTCCGCCGACGCGACCAGGACGCAGATCCAGCGCCTGCTCGACGAGGGGGCGGCCGGCTACCTGACCAAGCCGCTGGACGTGACGGCCTTCGGCGAGCTGCTCGACTCGATGCTCGGATCGGCCCCCGGGGCAGAGGCTCCGGCGCATGGCGCCTGACCCGGCGACGATCTCCGGCGCGGACGCGATCAGCTTCCCGGATCGCAACCCGAACCCGGTGCTGCGGGTCACCCTGGACGGCGAGCTGGTCTACGCCAATGACGCCAGCGCCCCGATCCGGCACCATCTGGGCGCGGAGGTGGGCGATCGCGTCCCGGGTGCCTTCCTGGGCGAGCTGATCGGGGCCTCGCGCGCGGCGGACCCGGTGGCCTTCGAGCTCGACTGCCCGCCGCGGACCTTCGCGATCCTGGCCGTCCCGGCGCCGAGCGCCCGCGTGCTGAACGTGTACGGGACCGATGTCACCGCCGCCAAGGTGGTCGAGAAGTTCCCCGACCGGAACCCGAATCCGGTGCTCCGCGCCAGCCCCGAGGGAACGCTGCTGTACGCCAACCAGGCCAGCGCTGCCATCACCCGGGCCCTGGGAGTGAAGGTCGGCGACGCGCTCCCCACGCAGCTCAGGGAGCAGATCGGCCGCCACCTGTCCGGCGCCGGCACCGACCCGATCGAGGTGCGCGGCGACGGGCGAACCTACGCCCTGTCACCGGTCCTCATCCCGGAGTTCGGCTTCCTGAACCTGTACGGCACCGACGAGACGGCCCTGCACGCCATCAACACGTTCCCCGACGAGAATCCAAACCCGGTGCTGCGCGTCGCGCGAGACGGGACCCTCATCTACGCCAACCCCGCCGCGGCCCCGGTCCTGATGGCGTTCGGGGTGGCGGTCGGGGAGAGCCTGCCGGCCGACCTCCTGGAGCGGGTCCGCGCGATCACCGAGGGCGGCACCGCCAGCGTGAGGGAGGTGGCGCACGCCGGCCGCACCTTCGAGCTGCGGGTCGTCTCCCTGTACGAGTTTGAGTCCATCAACTTCTACGGGACCGATGTCACCGCCGCGCGCCAGGTCGAGAAGGCCAACGCGGAGAACGAGCGGCTGCTGCTGAACATTCTGCCGCCGTCGATCGCCGATCGGCTGCGGCAGGGCGAGGTGCTGATCGCCGACAACTTCGACGAGATGGCGGTCCTGTTCGCCGACGTGGTCGATTTCACGCCGTACTCCTCGACGCGCCCGGCCCGCGAGGTGGTCGCGGTGCTGAACCAGATCTTCTCCGTCTTCGACGGGCTGGTGGACCGTCACCGGCTCGAGAAGATCAAGACGGTGGGCGATGCCTACATGGTCGTGGGCGGGCTCACTCCCAACGGCGGCGGCATCGACGAGGTGGCGGAGATGGCGCTCGACATGATCCGGGAGATGGGCAGCTACCGGACCGATGCCGGGGTGGAGATGCAGATCCGGGTTGGCCTGCACCTGGGTCCCGGCATCGGCGGCGTCATCGGCCTCAAGAAGTTCATCTACGACGTGTGGGGTGACACGGTCAACACCGCCAGCCGGATGGAGTCCCACGGCGAGCCGGGTCGCATCCAGGTGACCGCGGAGACCGTGGAGCGGCTGCAGGCCGCCTACCTCTTCGAACGCCGCGGGACGCTGGAGGTCAAGGGCAAGGGCCTGGTCGAGACCTTCTTCCTGGTCGGGCGCCGCGCCGAAACGTGAGCCCTAGCCCTTCGCGCCGGCGATCGCGGCGGCGAAGCGCGGGATCCCCATCTCCACCATCTCGTCGGATGCGGTCAGGCTGATCCGGAACCAGCCCGGGACCTCCACGATGGAGCCCGGCAGGACCAGCACCCGGTGGCGCGCCAGCGTCTCGGCGAAGGCCACGTCATCGGCAATCGGCGAGCGGGCCATGGTGTAGAAGGTTCCCTCCGGCAGGGTGGCCTCGTAGCCCAGATCGCGGAGCGCAGGCACCAGTCGGTCGCGCCGACGCTGGAGCGCGCCGACGTCGATCGAGAGCCGCTCGAGGTCCGCCAGGGCATGCTGCAGGAGGGCGTTCGGGAACGCGAACCCGGTGGCCAGCTGCTGGATGAAGAGCTCCTGGCGGACGGCCGCTCGTTCCGGAAGGGTCGGCGGCAGGGTGACGTAGCCGATCCGCTGACCAGGGGCCAGCAGGGTCTTGCCGTACGAGTAGGTGATGACGGTGTGCGGATAGACCTCGGCCGGGCTGTGGAACGGGCGCCCATCGAAGAGGATCCGGTTGTAGGGCTCGTCGGAGATGATCCAGATCGGATGACCGATGCGGTCCGAGGCATCCGCCAGCGCTGCCGCCAGCGCCGTGAGGACGGGTTGGGCGTAGATCCGGCCGCTCGGATTGTGGGGGCTGTTGACCAGCACGGCGCGCGTGCGCGGACCCATGGCCTCCACGATCCGGTCGAGGTCCGGAGCGAAGTCCGGTGGCTCCAGCCGCACCCGGACCGGCTCCCCGCCAGCCGCCAGGATCAGCATCTCGTAGAAGAACCAGGGTGGGGAGAGGAAGATGACCTCGTCACCCGGCTCGACCAGGGTGCGGATGGCGACGGCCAACGCCCCGAAGCCGCCGTTGGTCATGGCCACGTCGGCCGGGTCCCAGGCCAGGCCGGTGCGGCGGCTGAGCGTCTCCGCCACCGTGCGCTGCGACGCCGGCTCGGAGATCTTGTAGGCGAACCAGTCCTTGTCGTGCGGCTCGACGTGGCGGCGCAGCGCGTCCACGTAGCCCGGCAGCGGCAGCTCCTGCGGGTTGCCCACCGCGAAGTTGGCCACGTCCGCCTCCAGGTTGAGGCGTGCGAACGGCCCGCTGAAGAAGGACATGAACGGGGCGATGCTGTGGCGCAAGCGCTCCCGGCGGTCGGTGCCCGGGGTGGCCGTGGTCATCTGGATCCTTCCTGGCGCGGACGATGGGTAAATCTGTCCCGCACAGGATCGCGACTGGCCATCAACATCGCAAGACCCCGTTCCTCGCTACCATCCGCTCGGTGTCAGGCCCAGCCTCATCTCGCGGCGCGTCGCCCGGCGACGTCCTCGGCGATCGCGCCCTGAACCGCGCCCTGCTCGAGCGGCAGATGTTGCTGCGCCGCGTGCGGCTGCCCGCCGCCGAGGCGATCGAGCGGCTGGTGGGCATGCAGGCGCAGGTGCCGACCGACCCGTACTTCGGCCTCTGGGCGCGGTTGGATGAATTCCAGGCCGGCGAGCTGGCAGAGCTGATCGAAACTCGCCGGGCCGTCCGGGCCGTCTCCATGATGCGCACCACCATCCACCTGGTCACCGCGCCCGACTGCCTGGCCATCCGGCCGCTGCTCCAGCCGCTGCTCGAGCGCCAGTGGCGGTACAGCCCGTTCGCCAGGGCCCTGGCCGGGGTCGACACCCGGGCGGTGCTGGCCGTCGGCCTGGCAATCCTGGCGGAGGGCCCGCTCACCATGAGCGCCCTGGGCAGGCGTCTCGGGGAAACCTGGCCGGAGCGTGACGGGCAGGCGCTGAGCTACGCAGTCCGCACGCTGATCCCCATGGTGCAGCTGCCGCCGCGCGGCATCTGGGGTCGAGGCGGCCTCCCGGTTTGCGACACGGTGGAATCCTGGCTGGGCATGGCGCCGGCGCCGAGCTCGACCCTCGACCAGCTGGTCCTGCGCTACCTGGCCGCCTTCGGCCCGGCCACCGTTCGCGACATCCAGACCTGGTCGTGGCTGAGCGGCCTGCGCGAAGTGGTGGAGCGGCTGCGCCCCCGCCTCAGGACGTTCCGCGACGAGATCGGCCGCGAGCTGTTCGACGTCCCGGACGGCCCGCTGCCGGATCCCGGCACACCGGCTCCAGTCCGCCTCCTGCCCCAGTTCGACAATGTGGTGCTGTCGCACCACGATCGCAGCCGGATCGCCGACCCGCGGCTGCGCGAACGCATCTGGATGCGCGGCACGGTCCTGATCGACGGGTTTGCTGCGGGGACCTGGCGCCTGGACCGCCATCGTCGCGTGGCACGCCTGGTCGTCAGGCTCTTCGGCGAGGTCGGCCGCGCCGAGCGGGCGGACCTGGAGGCGGAGGCTGGTCGACTCGCGGCCTTCGCCGCCGCCGACACGACGGCGCGCGAGATCGACGTCGGCATTGATGCGGCGAATGGCGGGCGCTAGCCTGTAGCGCGGCGGACGCAGCGAGCCCCGCGTGCGGCGCCGGGCAGGGAGAACGAATCGGGTGCCCGACCGACATGGACGCACCACCATCGTCATCGCCGACGACGACGCGGGCAACCGGCTGCTGCTGCGCACGACCCTGGAGCGGGCCGGCTACGTGGTGGTCGAGGCGCGCGACGGCGCCGAGGCGGTGACCCTGGTAGAGCGCTCGCGGCCCGACCTGGCGCTGCTCGACGTGGCGATGCCGGTCCTGGACGGGTTCGCCGCCACGTCGCAGCTGCGAGCGGACCCGCGGACCGCCTCGCTGCCCGTGATCCTGGTGACCGCTCTGTCCGCCAGCGAGGACCAGGTCCGGGGTGCCAACGCCGGCGCGACGGACTTCGTGACCAAGCCGTTCGCGCGATCCGAGCTGCTGGCGCGGGTCCGCGCCTGTCTCGCTTCCGCGGCCGGCCAGGACTGAGGGCACCCGAGCGACCGCTCGAGGTGGTTGGGCGGCTGAGGCCTCGGCTGGCCCGCGGAATGCAGTGCTCAGCGGCTGATGGCAGGCGAGCGCCGACGCATCACGGTGATCAACCAGTCGGAGGAGTTCCTGGAGCTGATCGATGTCCTGCTCGAGGAGGAGGGGCCCTACCGCGTGACGACCCAGCGGCTCGAGGCCGCCTCGACCGATACGATCGTCGCCTCGCGGCCGGACCTGGTCATCGTCGACGTCACGGCGGGTGCCAGTTCGCCCGGCACCCTCCTGGAGCAGCTGCTGGGCGACCCTCGCCTGTCCTCCGCCCCGCTGGTTCTCACCACGCCCGCCACGGCCCTGGAAGCCGACCAGCCGGCGGGCATTCGCGACCATCCACGGGTGAGCGTGCTGCCCAAGCCGTTCACCGCCGTGGCCCTGGAGGAGCTGGTCGCCCGCCTGCTGCCGCCGGTCGCCGCCGGCCCGGAGATGTAGCCATGCCCGCCGTGTCGCAGGTCCCGCCGCGAAACCGCGCGTCGGTGGGCGCGCGCCTGCGCCACGAGGCCCTGGCCCTGCGGCTGGTGGCGGTGACGATGCAGGCGGCGCTCGACGAGCTCGATCAGCTGCACGCGTCGGCCGAGGGAGACCGCTGGGCGGACCAGCTGGCCGGCTGGGTCGACGGCGTGCTGGAGTACCACCGCGGCCGGATCGGCCTGCTGCGCGGGCTGGCGGGCGACGACCCGAACCTCGCACGCGTGGACCACGCCCTGGCCGATGCGGAGGCCGCGGCCCGCCAGGCGCATGCGCGCCGCCGCCCTTCATCCGCCGTCAAACCGGGCGCCGACTGAAGCCTGCTTGCCCCCGAGGGTTAGCAATAGTTGCCCACCCCGTTCACTTGGGCTACGCTGTGCCGCAAGCGCACGCCGCATCGGTCCAGTCGATACGGAGGGAGTGGACCGATGATCCCGGGCCTGGGCCATTGGTACCCCCGCGCGGTGGGAGGTCAGGTTGCTTCCCACCCGCTCGATCGAGGGGGATGCTGTCCGACATGGAGGACTGTGTGCGCGATTCCCGGTCAACACGCATCCTGATCGCCGATGACGACGCCGCCATCCGGGCGCTGCTGCGGGCCACCCTGGAGCGCGCCGGCTACGCCGTCCGCGAGTCGAGCAACGGGCTCGAGGTGCTGGACGAGATCCTGCGCGATCAGCCGGACCTGGTCCTGCTGGACGTCAACATGCCGGCGCCCAACGGCATCGAGGTGACCGCGCGCCTGAGGCAGCAGCCCGACACCGCGCTCCTGCCGATCATCCTGGTCACCGCCATGGCCGCCACCGAGGACAAGGTGCGCGGCCTGGACGCGGGGGCGACGGACTTCGTGACCAAGCCTTTCCAGCCGGCGGAGCTCCTGGCCCGGGTGCGCGCCAGCCTGCGCACCCAGGCGGCGCTGGACCGCCTGGAAAACGTCCAGGACGTGCTCGTCTCGCTGGCCAACGCGGTCGAGGCCAAGGATCCCACCACCGAGCACCACTGCTCGCGGCTGGCCGCCGCCGCGCTGCTGGTGGCGCGGGCCACCGACGCCAGCGACGAGATGATCGAGGCGATCGGCTACGGCGCGGTCCTGCACGACGTGGGCAAGATCGGCATCGCGGAGAGCATCCTGCGCAAGACCGGCAAGCTGACCGAGGAGGAGTGGGAGGAGATGCGCCGCCACCCCGCCATCGGGGCGCTGATCGTGGAGCCGCTGCGCATCGGGCGCCTGGTCGCGCCGGTCATCCGCCACCACCATGAGCGCTGGGACGGGCAGGGCTACCCGGACGGCCTGCGGGGCGACGCGATCCCGCTGGGGGCGCGGATCGTGTCGGTGGCAGACGCGTTCGACGCCATGACCCACGACCGCTCCTACCGCCAGGCGATGAGCCACGAGGAGGCGGTCGAGGAGCTGGTGCGGGAGTCCGGCCGCCAGTTCGACGGCGACCTGGTCACCCTCTTCGTGGAGGAATACCTCAACCAGCCGGCACCGGCGCATTCCGACGCGCTCACCGCCTACACGCAGGGCCTGTACCAGTCGGCCAGCACGCACTGATCGGTCCATCCGGCCATGGATGATCTGCTGACCCTGGCCATCGAGCTCGCATTCGTGGCGGTCTTCGCCGGGGCGCTGGTGACCTGGATCCGGCGCCGGGACGTCGTCACCCGGGACGTGACCCTGATCTTCGCGCCCATGGCGCTGCTCTTCGCCGCCGAGCTCACGCAGCGGACGGTCTCGCTGCCTGGCTGGTTCGGCCAGGCGACCGTGCTGCTCCTGCTCGCCCAGCCTACCCTTACCCTCAACCTCGTCGCCGACCTCGGGTTGATCCGCCATCGGTACCTGCTGCTGGCAGCCGCCGGCTTCGCGGTCACCGCCGTGCCCCTCGTCCTCGTGCCACCACCGATCCCCGGCGCCCTCCTCCTGGCAGCGGTGCTGGTCTTCTTCGCCACCGAGGCGCTGGCGGCGATCTTCCTGGCGGTGGAGGCCAGGCGCCGTGGCGGCTCGGCACGCACCCGACTGTGGGTCGGTTCGGCAGCCACCGCGCTGTTCGCCGTGGCGCTGCTGCTGGCCGGGCTCGGAAGCGCGGCCGCCGGCGTCGGCGAGGCGGCGCAGGTCGGAGCGCGGCTGGCCGCCGTGCTGTCGGCCGCCGGGTACGTGATCGCCTTCCTGCCGCCTGGATGGCTGCGCCGGGTCTGGGAGGCGACCGCCGCGTTCGGGTATACCCAGCACATCCTGGACGAGAGCCTCAGCCTGGAGCAGCCGGACCAGCTGTGGGCGCGATTCACCCGCGCGGCACTGCAGCTCACCGGCGCGCGCGCGGTCGCGGTCGCGATTGGCAGCGGAGAGTCGAGGACGGTGGTCGCGGTCCGGGCTCGCAACGGCGCGGCGGGTGACGATACCGACATGCGGCAGATGCTGTCCGGCGATCTGGGACTCCTGGCGGAGGTGGATCACGTTGCGGCAGGACCTGCGGCGCCGCCCGCCGTGGCGACGTTCATGGCCGCGGCCGGCTCTCGCGGGGCGAGCGTCGGCACCTTTGACACGCGCGCGGGTGTGGCGGGCACCATCCTGCTCGCATTCGATCACCCGAGCCTGTTCCATGGCGACGACCGGCGCCTGCTCGGGATCCTGGCCACCCGGACCGCGATCCTGGCCGAGCGCGCGGAGATCCTGGTCACCCAGGCCGCCCTCAGCGAGCGGCTGGAAGCCACGGTCGAGGCCCTGCGGTCGGCCAGCCAGGCGAAATCCGACTTCCTGGCCAGCATGAGCCACGAGCTGCGGACGCCGCTCTCGGCGGTCATCGGCTTCAGCGAGCTGATGCGCACCGAGCCGTCCGCCGGCGAGGGCCTGGTAGCGGCGCCGCTCGAATGGGTGGAGCACATCAACCGCAGCGGCGAGCACCTGCTGGGCCTGATCAACGACGTGCTGGACCTGACCAAGATTGAGGCCGGCCGGATCGACCTGTCGCCGCAGGAGGTCGACCTGCGCCACCTGGTGACCGAGGTCATGGAGGGCGTCCGCCCGCTCGCCCAGCGGCGCGGCCAGTCCCTGGCCGCCGACCTCCCGCAGCCGACATTGGTGCACGCCGATCGGTCGCGTCTGCGGCAGATCCTCTACAACCTGCTGTCGAACGCGATCAAGTACACGCCCGACGGCGGATCGGTCCGGGTGGAGGCCGCGCATGACGGAGAGCAGGTCGCGCTGTCGGTGGCCGACACCGGGGTGGGGATCGCGCCGGAGGACCAGGAACGCATCTTCGACGAGTTCTCGCAGGTCGGCGACGTGGAGGCGCGCCAGGGCGGGACGGGCCTCGGCCTGGCGCTCACCCGGAGGCTGGTGGAGGCCCACGGCGGCAGCATTGAGCTGGTCTCCGCCCCCGGTCGGGGCAGCACCTTCACCGTCCGGCTGCCGGCCACGCCTCCCACCGCGGAGGGTGGCCCGGTGACAGGCGCAGCACCGGTCGAGGCACCCGAGCCCGCCCGCCGCCAGGACGCCGCGCCCGGCGCCGAAGCGGGGCCGGCCGACATCCTGCTGATCGAGGACGATCCCGGCGCGGTCCGGCTCCTGCGCGCCTACCTGGAGGCCGACGGCTACGCGGTCCGCGCCACGACCAACGGGGAGCATGGCCTGGCCGAGGCGCGCCGGCGGCCGCCCGGTGCGATCGTGCTGGACGTGCTGCTCCCCGGCATGGACGGGTGGGAGGTCCTGCGGCGGCTGAAGGGCGACGCGGAGCTGCGGGACATCCCGGTCATCGTGGTGACCGTCGTGGACGAGCGGGAGCTGGGCCTTGCGCTGGGGGCCGTGGACTACTACCTCAAGCCGGTGGATCGGGCGGCGCTGCTGGCCCGCCTGGCGCGCTACACCTTCACCAGCAAGGTCCGCAGCGGGCGGGTCAGGGTCCTGGCCATCGACGACGATCCGGCCGCGCTGGAGCTCATCCGGGCGGCCCTGGTGCCGGAGGGCTTCGAGGTGACGGGCCTGACCGACCCCTCGGCCGCCGTGAACCTGGCGCGGACCTCGCCCTTCGAGCTGGTCATCTGCGACCTGGTGATGCCCGGGATGGACGGCTTCGAGGTGATCGCTGCGCTGCGCCAGGACCCCGCGACGAGCGGCCTGCCGATCCTGGTGCTCACCGCCCACGGCCTGACCCAGGCGGAGAAGGACCGCCTCAACGGCAACATCGTCGGCCTGGTGGAGAAGGGCGATGATGCGGTCGCGCACCTGCGCGAGTGGCTGGGCCGAGCCCTGCCCGGCGGCCCGGGCGGAGGGTGATCGGCGAGGGCCGGGCCGGACGCTCTGCTACGGGCCTGGGGGGATTGCCGCGACGCCGGGCGGCCTAGGGCCAGGTCCCCTTGTCGTTCTCTGCCAGGACGGTCGCCGCGGTCGCAAGCAGCGTCAGGGCTGCCAGTGACCACGAAATCGCCAGGGGGCGGAGCTTCCGAATCCATCGAGCCATGGGCAGGTCTCCTTCCGGTGCGCCCTGCGGCCCGACCCTCGTGGTGTGGCTGGGCTGGCCAACTCACGCCCGGCAGGGTACGCTCTTTCGGTGCGAAATTCAACTATTACTAAAGCACGGTACTGGGGGCCGGGCACCCCGTTCGCGCGGGCCGTGGGTGCCGAGCTCCGACGGCGCCGGCGCGGCCAGCAGCGCACCCAGCGCGAGGTCGCGGGTGAGCTGAGCGTCGGCTTCGTCTCCGCCGTCGAGGGAGGGCACATCCTGCCTTCGCTGCCGGCTCTGGCCCTGATGCTCGCCCGCCTGGAGGTTCCGCTGGCGGACTTTTTTGGGGGTGTCAACTCGGAGTTGAGCGGCTATAGTGCTGCCAATGACCACCACCGCCCCGCGCAAGCAGCGCGTCGTCAACGTCGTCGACAACCGGCCCCTGGCCCGCGAGATCGGTAAGCGCCTGCGCCAGATGCGCGCGGCCGCCGGGATGACCCAGCGCCAGCTGGCTCAGCCTCGCTATACCGCCGCGTACGTCAGCGCGCTCGAGAATGGGCTGGCCAAGCCATCCATGGCGGCCCTCCACTACCTGGCCGGACGGCTGGGGGTCGAGATCGCCGCCTTCCTGCCGTCGCCCTCGGGCCAGCTGTCGCGTCTCGACGCGGACCTGCGCCTGGCGTCCGGCGACCACCAGGCCGCGGTTCACGCCTACGAGGCGCTCCTGGGCGCGGCGGCCTCGGACCGGGAGCGGGCGGACGTGCTG
>JBOGSY010000014.1:0-15623 GCA_050691915.1 Candidatus Limnocylindria bacterium
GCCACCACCAGGTCCGCGGCGCGCAGCGCTTCGGCGGCACGGGGCGACAGGTCGCCCAGGTTGCCGATGGGCGTCCCCACCACCAGCAGGCGGCCGCGCGAGGCCGCCGCCCCGGGCTCAGTCACGCCGTGACCCCGGACGGCGCCGCGGGTAGAGGTGGTCGATCCCCGGCGTGCGGAGGCTGATCTTGGCGACAGGGGCGAGCTGGCGCTTGAACTCCATCCGGGCCACGGTCCGGGCGGCCCACGCCACCAGGCGCGCGTCCATCCCGGCCCGGACGCATCGGTCCTGCGTCCAGCGACGGTCGACCAGGGCATACAGGATGCGGTCCAGGTCGTCGTACGAGGCGCCCAGCTCGTCCTCATCGGTCTGGCCCGGCCACAGGTCGGCTGACGGCGGCTTATCCAGGATCTGCGCAGGCACGCCCAGGCGTGCCGCCACGCTGCGCAGCTGGCTCTTGTACAGGTCGCCGATGGGCTGGATGGCGGCCGCCATGTCCCCGTGCAGGGTGCCATAGCCCAGCAGCGCCTCGGTCTTGTTGCTGGTGCCCGCCACCAGCGCGTCGAAGGCCGCTGAGCGGTCGTAGAGGACGATCATCCGCTGGCGGGCCATGACGTTGCCGCGCCTGACCCGGACGGCTGCCTCCGGGCCCTCGATCAGGGACAGCATGGGGTCGACCATGGGGCTGATCTCGACCCGCTCGGTCTGGCAGCCCAGGGCCGCGACCACGGCCAGCGCATCCGCCTCCGAGTCCGGCGCGGAGGTGCGGAAGGGCATCCGCACCGCCAGCAGGTCCTCCGGGGTCACGGCCTGCGCGGCCAGGAAGGCGACGGTGGCCGAGTCCACGCCGCCGGACAGCCCCACCACCAGCCGCCGGAAGCCGGTCTGCGCCAGCTGGGACCGGATGAAGCCGACGATCACCTCCACCGCCTGCTCGGCCTCGATGGCCGGCAGCGGCGCGGGCTCGGGCTCGCGGGCAGGGCTCACCCGGGGTCGTCCTCCGGCGCTGGCAGGCCCGCCCGCTCGGCGATGATGCGGTCGACCTCCCGTCGGACGAGCTCCAGGCGCTCGTCGGCCAGGAGCGGCAGCCCGTAGCGTTGCATGCGCAGGTCATCGGTCTCCAGGCTGCCGACCACCAGCGCCTCCTCGTACAGCGCGCCCTCCGCCACGACCGACCCGTCGGCAGCCAGGATCCTCGAGCCGCCCCAGAAGGTGAGCCCCTCCTCGTTGCCGACCCGGTTGCAGAAGGCCACCGCCACGGTGCCGAGCAGCGCGTAGGTGTCCTGCATCCGGTGCCAGCCCGCGATGGCCCGCACGCCGGCCGCGCTGCCCGGCGCCCGTGCCGGCCCGGCGGCCACGTTCACCAGCAGCGATGCGCCGTCCTGGGCCTGGAGCATGGGCAGGCTCGGGTGCCAGAAGTCCTCGCACACCGACAGGCCGATGCGTCCCAGCGGCTCCCCCACCGCGTGGGTCCGAATCCGATCGCCCGGCCGCGTGAAGCGGCCCTCGTCGAAGAGGCCGTAGGTCGGCAGGTAGACCTTGCGGTGGACGCCCAGCAGCTCCCCGTCGCGCAGCAGCGCCACGCTGTTGCAGTAGCGGTGGTCATCGGTCTCCTCCACGAAGCCGACGGCCACCAGGACGCCGGGCGCGTCGCGGCTCAGGGCGGCCAGCCGCGGGTCCGCAGCCGTCAGCGCCACCTCCGGGACGAGGTCGGAGAGGAGGTAGCCGGTCAGCGCCAGCTCGGGGAAGACGACCAGCTGCGCACCCTGGGAAGCGGCCCGGGCCAGCCAGCCACCGGCCAGCTCCAGGTTGGCATCCACCTCCCCAAGCCGCGGGGCGAGCTGGGCAAGCGCGATCCGGTACTCCACCTTCAGGGCGCTCCGGGTGCGGTCATAGCCGGCCGTGCGACTCCTCACCCAGCGTCTCATCTCCCCGGTCGAAGATGCCACCGCTGTCCGGTGGCGGCAGGTCGCTGGGCCCGGCCTCCTCGTCGGGGGTCGTGACCCGGGCCGAGCTCACCGCCGCGGCGGCGCCGATCAGCTGCTCGCGGCGCACCGGCTCCACCAGCTCCTCTGCGTAGTGGCAGGCGACCTGCTGGTCGGCCGAGGCCAGGGTGCCCGCCACCGGCAGGCTGCGCAGCAGCGGGCGTTCGGTGGCGCAACGCTGCGGGTCGCCCAGCTGCCGCCGCAGCCAGCAGCGGGTGTGGAACGGGCAGCCGGCCGGCGGGTTGACCGGCGACGGCACGTCCCCGGTCAGGATGATCCGCTTGCGCCGGGCCCGGGCGTCCGGCGTGATGGACGGCACCGCCGACAGCAGCGCGATGGTGTACGGATGCAACGGCCGGCGGTAGATCTGGCGCGACTCGGCCAGCTCGGCCACCGTGCCCAGGTACATCACCGCCACCCGGTCGCTGATGTGCTCCACCACGCCCATGTTGTGGGCCACGAACAGGTAGGTCAGCCCGAGCTCGCGCTGGAGCTGGCGCAGCTGGTTCAGCACCTGGGCCTGGATGCTGACGTCGAGCGCGCTGACCGGCTCGTCACACACCACCAGGTCCGGTTCCAGGACCAGCGCACGGGCGATGCCGATCCGCTGCCGCTGGCCGCCCGAGAACTCGTGCGGATAGCGACGGGCGTGGTACGGCTGCAGGCCCACCTTCTCCATGATGGCGGCGACCTTGTCACGCCGCTCGCGGGCGTTGCCGATGGCGTGCACCCGCAGGCCCTCGCCGATGCTCGCCCCGATGGGCGTCCGCGGGTCGAGCGAGGCGAACGGGTCCTGGAAGATGATCTGCATCCGGCGCCGGATGGGCTTCAGGTCGCGGCCCCGGACCGCGGTGATGTCGCGCCCGTCGAAGGTGATGCGGCCGGCGGTCGGGTCGATCAGGCGCAGCAGCGTGCGGCCGACCGTCGTCTTGCCGCAGCCGGACTCGCCCACCAGGCCGAGCGTCTCGCCGCGCCGGATGCTGAAGCTCACGTCATCCACGGCCTTCACCTGGCCGACCTGGCGGTGGAGGACGCCGCCGTGGATGGGGAAGTACTGCGCCAGGCGCTCGACCTCCACCAGGGGCGGCCGCGGCCCGCCGCCGGCGACCGGCGCCGCGGTCATCGTCGGAGGCTCCCGTCCGGCTCGTGGTACAGCCAGCATCGCACCTCGTGGTCATCCGCGATCGGGCGCAGCTCGGGATGCCGGTCCTCGGTGTACGGCACCTCCTGCTCGATCCGGGTCAGGCAGCGCGGGGCGAAGCGGCAGCCGGCCGGGAGGTCGACCAGGTTCGGCACGCTGCCCGGGATGACGGCCAGCTCGTCGCGCTCGTCGCCGAGCTTGGGCACCGAGCCGATCAACCCGCGGGTGTAGGGGTGCCGCGGGTCTGCGAACAGGGTGGCCACGTCGCTCTGCTCCACGATTTCGCCGGCGTACATGACCGCCACCCGGTCGCACATCTCGGCCACCACCCCCAGGTCGTGAGTGATGAGCACAATGGCCGTCCCGGTCTCGCGCTGCAGGCTGCGCATGATGTCCAGGATCTGGGCCTGGATGGTGACGTCCAGGGCGGTGGTCGGCTCGTCGGCGATCAGCAGCTCCGGCTCGCAGGCCAGCGCCATGGCGATCATGACCCGTTGCGCCATGCCGCCGGACAGCTCGTGGGGAAAGGCGTCCAGCCGCCGCCTGGGGTCCGGGATGCCCACCATCCGGAGCAGCTCCAGGGCCCGGTCACGTGCCGCCCGGCGCTTGAGGGACCGATGGATCTCGAGCACCTCGCCGACCTGCATGCCGATGTCGTAGACCGGGTTCAGGCTGCTGGTGGGCTGCTGGAAGATCATGCTGATCCGCTCGCCCCGGATGCGCCGCATGTCGCGGCCGCTGAGCTTCAGCAGGTCCTGCCCGTCGAACATCACCTCGCCGGCCTCGATCCGCCCGGGAGGCGCGATGAGCCGCATGATCGACAGGCTGGTGACGCTCTTGCCGCAGCCGGACTCCCCCACCAGGCCCATCACCTCGCCGCGGTTGACGCTGAAGTCCACGCCGGTCACCGCGCGCACCACGCCGTCGCGGGTGTGGAAGCTGGTCTGCAGGCCGCGCACGTCCAGCAGCCGCTGGCCGGCCTCGCCGACACGGCGCGGCGGGGGCTGGACCTCGGTGATGGTCATCGGTGCAGCCTCGGGTCCAGCGCGTCACGCAGGCCGTCGCCCAGCAGGTTGAAGCCCAGGACCGAGAGGGCCAGGGCGGCTCCCGGGAAGACGACCAGGTGCGGGGCCTGGAACATCAGGTTGCGCACCTGCCCGATCATGGAACCCCACTCGGCGGTCGGCTCCTGGGCGCCGAGGCCCAGGAACGACAGGGCGGCCACCTCCAAGATCGCGGTCGCGATGCCCAAGGTTCCCTGCACGATCAGCGGGGTGAGGGCGTTGGGCAGGATGCGGCGGAACAGGATCCCCGCTCCCGACTCGCCCAGCGCCCGCGACGCGGTGACGAAGTCGCGCTCCCGGATCGACAGCACCGAGGCGCGCATCACCCGGGCGTAGACCGGGATGGCCACGATCCCGATGGCCAGCATGGCGTTGAACAGCGGGTCGCCCAGGAAGGGCAGGTCCAGCGTATCGAAGGCCGTGACCAGGAAGATGGCCAGGATCAGGGCGGGGAAGGCGAGCAGCACGTCCATGACCCGCATCAGGATGTTGTCCAGCCATCCGCCCACGTAGCCGGCCACCGAGCCGATGAAGGTGCCGGCCAGGATGGCCATCCCCACGGTGACCACCCCGACCCTGAGCGAGACGCGGGCGCCGTGGACGACGCGGCTGAAGACGTCGCGGTTCTGCTGGTCGATGCCCATCAGGAACTGGGGCTGGTCCTGCGGGCAGCCGAGCAGGTGCACGCACGGGGCGCCCAGCCGCTGGGCACCCTCCACGCCGAACAGGGTCTGGGTCGGCTGATAGACCGCCAGCACGTCAGCCAGCAGCGCCGCCAGCAGGATGAAGCCGAGCAACGAGAGGCCGGCGATGGCCGAGCGCTGGCGCAGGACCGCGGCGATCGTGTCGCGCCACAGCGACGCCGGCCGGCGTGCAACCACGGCATCGTCCAGGCGGGTGGTGAGGTCGGTGGAGGCCATGACTCAGCGCAGCCGGATCCGCGGGTCGAGGTAGGCATACGAGACGTCCACGATCAGGTTGATGACGACGTACAGCACCGCGGTCACCAGGGTGAAGGCCTGGACCACGATGTAGTCCCGGGCCGTGATCGCCTCGAACAGGGTGCGGCCCACTCCGGGCAGCAGGAAGATCGACTCGGTCAGCACCGCGCCCGACAGGAGCCCTCCCAGCGAAAGGCCCACGACCGTCACCACCGGCAGCAGCGCGTTGCGAAAGGCGTGGCGGCCGATCACGATCCGCTCCGGGGCGCCCTTGGCCCGGGCGGTGCGCACGTAGTCCAGCCCGAGCACGTCGAGCATGCTGGAGCGGGTCATGCGGGCGATGATGGCCATCGGGATGGTACCCAGCGCGACCATGGGCAGCACCATGTGGCGCAGGGCGTCGCCGAGCACCTCCCACTGCCCGGTGATCAGCGAGGCGGTGATCTTCATGTTGGAGACGAAGTCCAGGATCGCGCGTGGAAAGCCGGAGAGGTCGGCCATGCCCCAGTGGATGGCGAGCGGCTCGAAGCCAAGGCCGGACGAGACCTGGCCTGAGGGCGGCAGGGCGAGCGGCGTGCCGCGCAGCACGACCGCGAACAGGTAGGCCAGCAGCAGGCCCAGCACGAAGACCGGGATCGACACGCCCAGGTTCGCCAGCAGCATCGTTCCCACGTCCAGGGGCGAGTTGCGGCGCATGGCGGACAGGCGGCCGAGGGCGACGCCGACCACGATCGCGAACAGCAGCGCGAAAATGGTGAGCTCCAGCGTGACCGGCAGGCGCTCGACCAGGATCTCGGCCACCGGGCGGCCCTGCCGGATGGAGTCGCCCAGGTCGCCGCGCGCCAGCTGCCCCAGGTAGGTCAGGAACTGGATCGGGATCGGCTGGTCGAGGCCGTAGCGGACGTTGAAGGCGTCGCAGATCGCCGGCGTGGCACGCTCCCCCAGCGCGGCGATGCAGGGATCGCCGGGCAGCAAGCGGGCCAGCGCAAAGACCAGGAAGACGATCCCGAACAGCACGGGCACGCTGAGCAGCAGCCGGCGGAGGACGAACTGGAGCATCTAGGGGCACATGGTAGCGAGCGGCGAACAGGCCGAAGGGGCGCCGCCGTGGCAGCGCCCCTTCGGCATCCGGTTAGGACCGCGACCGGCTACTCGGCCGGCGGCGGGTTCAGGAAGCCTCCCCACAGGGCGGAGAAGTAGGTGAAGCTGCCGTCGCGACCGACGTGGAGCGGGTGGTCCGCATCCCATTGGACCGCGTAGCTGAGCACCACGTCGTTGGCGTCCAGCGTCGACCCGTCGTGGAAGGTCACGCCCTCGCGGAGCGCGCAGGTCCACTCGGTGAGGTCGTCGTTCGGCGCGCATTCCTCGGCCAGGCCGGGAATGGCCTCGGTCTCACCCACCGCGTAGGCGTAGAGCGACTCCTTGATCTGCTCGCAGACCCGGAGCGCCTCGCCGTCAGACTCGTCGGCGCAGTACAGGCCGCCCGGCTCGCCGTTCTGGATCCAGACCAGCTGGTCGTCGTCGCCCGGCGACATGACCGCGAAGTTCTCGTTCGAGAGCGGCGAGGAGTGGGCCCCCTCGATGTTGGCCTGGAAGGCCGTCCCGGACCCACCATGGGCCACCGGGATCATCGGCACGTGCTCGCGCACGGCGTTGTTGGCCGCCTCGTAGGCGGCCGCCCGGCCGGCCTCGTCCACGGTCGACGCACCGGTCGCCAGCGGCTCGGTGATATCCGGGAACTTCTCCCCGAACTGGGCCGAGGCACCGGCACCGAAGTGGAAGTCCAGGAAGTTGGTCGGGTCGGGATAGTCCGCGCCCCAGCCCAGCAGGTGGATCCCCTCCAGGTTGCCCAGGTCCGCGTTGTCGATGAACGCGGTCGACTCCTGGACGTCGATGGTGGCGGTGATCCCCAGGTCGGCCAGCTGGTCCTGGAGGTCGGTCGCGACCTGGACCGGGGCCGGCAGGTAGCCGCGCACCACGTCACGCAGATGGATCTGGGTGGTGATCGGCAGGAACGGCTCGAGCATGTCGCGTGCCGCGTCCGCATCGAACTCGTACCACTCGTCGCCCTCGCAGCCGAACGGGATGGCGCACGGCGTGAAGTGCGAGGCAACCTCGGAGCCCGGCGGGAAGAAGTTGTCCACGATCCGCTGCCGGTCGATGCCCATGGCGATCGCCTGGCGAATGGTCTCGTTGTCGAACGGAGGGTGGGTGTTGTTGAACCCGAAGTAGAGCGTGTTCAGCCCTTCGCGCGGGTAGAGCGCCAGGGTGTCGTCGCCCTGGATCGTCTCGAAGTCGTCGGCACCCGGGTTGTCGATCCCGTCCGCGGTGCCGGCCTGAAGCTCGACGAGCCGCTGGGCGGCCTCGGCGCTCCACCGGAAGACGACGGTGCTCGACAGCGGGGCGTCGCCCCAGTAGTCCGGGTTGGCGGCCAGCACGATGTCCGTGCCGCGGTTCCAGGCTTCCAGGCTGAACGGTCCCGTCCCGTTCGGCTCGTCGACGATGGACCCGTCGGCGCCGTGCGCCTCCAGGTAGGCGCTGTCGTCGATGGCGAACGAGCTGAAGGCGATCTTGGGCAGGAATGCCACGTCGGGAGTGCACAGGGTGAAGACGACCGTGTGCTCGTCCACTGCCCGGATCTCGCTGATGTTGGACGGGTTGTTATCGGCCCCGCACTCGGCCGGCCCGTCCGCCGGATAGGCGGTGGGCTCGAATGCGGCCATGCTCTCGCTGGGTCCCGCGCTGGCGGCGGTGGACGGCGAGGCGGTCTCGCCGGTGCCACATGCGGCCAGGACGAGCCCGAGCGCCATCAGGATGGTGAAGCTCCTCCACCGGTGATGCATACGGAATCCTCCGATCCTTGACATCTGGTGCGCCGGCGCGCCGGCCGCGTCGTGAAACCCCGTTATAACAGGGTCATAGCCCTTTGGGCATCCCCAGGTTCACCCTGTGGATGGCTCATTGCCGTCCGTGGACGGTGCCGCCTCGCCGGGGGCCTCCCCGGCCTGCCTGGGCGCGACGGCGGTGGCGGTTCCCGCGGCTGCGCGCGCCGGGTCGACCACCACCTCGGGGATGACCGTGCGGCGGGTCGGCTCGCCTGCCATGTGGGCCACCCCCACGTCGCTCTGCAGCGCCTCCTCGGCGTAGTGGCAGGCGGCCCGATGGTCGCCACCCACCAGCCGCAGCTCCGGGTCCTCGGTCCGGCAGTTCTCCGGCCGTCCAAGCTTCTCGTACAGCCAGCAGCGGGTGTGGAAGCGGCAGCCGGACGGCGGGTTGGCGGGCGAGGGAACGTCGCCGGTCAGGATCACCCGCTTGCGACGGCGCTCGGCCTTGGGATCCGGGATGGGCACCGCCGACAGCAGGGCGCGAGTGTACGGGTGGGCCGGCGTCTCGTAGATGGCGGTGGGCGGCCCCAGCTCCACCAGCTTGCCCAGGTACATGACCCCCACCCGGTCGCTGATGTGGCGGACCACGCTGAGGTCGTGGGCGATGAACAGGTAGGTCAGCCCGAACTGCTCGCGCAGCTCCACGAGCAGGTTCAGCACCTGGGCCTGGATCGAGACGTCCAGGGCGCTGATCGGCTCGTCGCAGACGATGAACTCAGGCTCCACCGCCAGCGATCGGGCCACGCCGATGCGCTGCCGCTGGCCGCCGCTGAACTCGTGCGGGTAGCGGTTGGTGAAGTTCGGGTTGAGGCCCACCAGCCGCAGCAGCTCCTTGACGCGCTCGTGCTTGGCCTTGCCGCTGGCCAGCTTGTGGGTCTCGATCGGCTCGGCGATGATGGAGCCAACCGTCATGCGCGGGTTTAGGCTGCTGTACGGGTCCTGGAAGATGATCTGCATCCGGCGGCGCATGCGGCGCAGGTTGCCGGACGAGACGGTCGTCAGGTCGACGCCGTCGAACTTGACCGATCCGGAGGTCGCCTCGCGCAGGCGGATCAGGGCGCGGCCGGTGGTGCTCTTGCCGCAGCCGGACTCGCCCACCAGCCCGAGGGTCTCCCCCTTGCGGATCTCGAAGCTGACGTCGTCGACCGCCTTGACCTCGCCGCTGCGGCGCTGGAAGACGCCGGTCAGGATCGGAAAGTAGACCTTGAGGTTCTCGACCTCGACCAGCGGATGCCCGTTGCTCTGGGCGTTCGTCACTGGATCCAGCCTCCCGCTTCGGTGCCGTGGCAGCGGGCCAGGTGGCCCTCCTCGTCGCGGGGCGAGAGCTCCGGCTCCTGGCTGCGGCAGATATCCCGGACGTACGGGCAGCGGGGCGAGAAGCGGCACTCCGGGCCCGGGCTGACCAGGTCGGGCGGCATGCCCTCGATGGTCCGCAGCCGCTCGCCCTTCACCTCGTCCAGGCGCGGCAGGGAGTCCATCAGGCCCCAGGTGTAGGGCATCCGCGGCTGCTCGAAGATGGTGTCCACGATGCCGGTCTCCACGATCCGGCCGGCGTACATGACGTTGACCCGGTGGCACATGCCGGCGGCGATGCCCAGGTCGTGGGTGATCAGGATCACGGCCGTGCCGAACTCGTCGGAGAGCGATCGGATGAGCTCCAGGATCTGGGCCTGGATCGTGACGTCCAGGGCGGTGGTCGGCTCGTCGGCCAGCAGCAGCATGGGGTCGCAGGCCAGGGCGATGGCGATCATCACCCGCTGGCGCATGCCGCCCGAGAACTGGTGCGGATAGTCGCCCATCCGGTCGCGGGCGCGCGGGATGCCCACCTTGCTGAGGAGCTCGGCGGCGCGGTCGTCGGCCGCCTTGCGCGAGAGTCCCATGTGGATCCGCGCCGACTCGGCGATCTGGTAGCCGACGGTGAGGGTCGGATTCAGGCTGGTCATGGGGTCCTGGAAGATGAAGCCGATGCGCTTGCCGCGGAGCAGGCGCATCTCCTCGTTGGACAGCTTCATCACGTTGACGCCGTCGAAGATGATCTCGCCGCTCACGATCCTGCCCGGCGGGTTGGGGACCAGGCGGGTCAGCGACAGGGCGGTGACGCTCTTGCCACAGCCCGACTCGCCCACCAGACCCAGGGTCTCGCCGTAGTCGAGCTCGAAGTTGACGTCGTCGACCGCGTGGACGACGCCGTCGGGGGTGAAGAAGTGGGTCGACAGGTTCCGCACCTCGAGCAGCTTGCGGGCATGCCGGCGGCTGTCCTTGAGCTGCTGGGCGAGGCGTCGACCCTCTTCGGTTGCGATCTCGATGTCTTCGGGCAGCTCGGACACGACCGGGCTGCCCGGTGCCCGGCCCTGGTCGTCTGCGACGGTCAAGTTACTGCTTCCCCTTCAGCTTCGGATCAAGCGCGTCTCGCAGGCCGTCCCCCAGGAAGGTGAAGCTCAGCAGGGCGAGGGCGACAGCCAGTGCCGGGAAGAGGGCCAGGTGCGGGTCGCCCCGAATGAAGTCACGCCCATCGTCGATCAGGCTGCCCCACGATGCGCGCGGGGCCTGGGCGCCGATGCCGATGAAGGCCAGCGTCGACTCGGCCAGGATCGCTCCGGGGATGCCCAGGGTGACGGCCACGATCACCGGCCCGATGCTGTTGGGCAGCAGGTGGCGCATCACGATCCGGCGGTCCGGCACCCCGATGGCGCGGGCCGCCTCCACGAACTCGGTCTCCTTGAGGCTGAGCAGCTGGCCGCGCACCAGGCGGGCCATGGTGATCCACGACACGATCCCGATGGCCACGAAGACAAGGAGCAGCCCATCGAGGGCCCTCCCGAACCAGGTCTCCCGGAAGGCCATCGTCAGGATGATGATGAAGAGCAGGTCGGGGAACGCGTACACGACGTCCGTGAAGCGCATCAGGTAGTTGTCCAGCCGGCCGCCGAACCAGCCGGCGATGGCTCCGATGGGGATCCCGATCAGCAGCACCACGGCCTGGACCACCAGGGCCACGGTCATGCTGATCTGGGCGCCGTCCATGATCCGGCTCAGCAGGTCGCGGCCCAGCTTGTCGGTCCCCAGCACGTGCCCCGCCTCGAGCGGCGGGACCGGCCGACCGCCGTAGTCGGCGGTGAGGGCCACGTCCTGGGCCTTGTAGTCGTAGGGTGCGATCAAAGGACCGATGATGGCGATCACGGCCATGAGCAGCACCAGGATGCCGCCGACCACGGCCAGCCGGTTCTTGATCAGCCGCCCGAAGGCGTCGCGCCACAGCCCGGTTTGCCGGCGCTGGGCAAGGGTCGCGTCGAGCGCAGTCGACGTGGTAGCCATCTCGCGCCTCCTAGCTGTACCGGATCCGCGGATCGATGTAGGCGTACAGGATATCGACCACCATGTTCATGATGGCGATCGCGCCGGCATACAGCATGGTCATGGCCATGATCAGGCCGTAGTCACGCTGGCTGATGGCCGTGACGTAGAACTTGCCGATGCCCGGGATGCTGAACAGCAGCTCGATGATGAACGAGCCGGTGACCAGGGCCGCCAGCAGCGGGCCCAGGATGGTGACCACCGGGATGAGGGCGTTGCGGATCATGTGGATGACGACCACCGACCGCTCCTTGAGCCCCTTGCTGTAGGCGGTCCGGATGTAATCCTTGCGGGTCACCTCCAGCATGCTGGCCCGGGTGTAGCGCGCGATGGCGGCGATGGGCGCCAGCGCCAGCGCCAGGGTCGGCAGGACCCAGTACTCGGGCCCCTTCCACCCCCCGGTCGGGAACCAGCCCAGACCCACGCTGAAGACCACCACCAGCAGGGTGGCGGCCACGAAGCTGGGCGTGGTGATGCCCAGCACGCTGATGGAGGTGGCGACGTAGTCGGCCAGCTTGTTCTGGCGCAGGGCGGCGATCACCCCGAGCGGGATGCCCACCGCCACCGCCAGCACGAAGGCCATGACGCCCAGCTGCACGGTGGTGCCGATGCCGCCGGCGATGATGGCGTTGACGCTGCGGTCCGGGTAGCGATACGAGGGCCCCAGGTCACCCAGCAGCATGCCGCGCTGGAAGCCGTCCTCCTGCGGCCAGCCGACCAGCCAGCGGATGTACTGGACCGCGAACGGATCGTCCAGGCCGTACTTCTGGTTGAGCACCGCGATCTGGCGCGGCGAGAGCGGCTTCTCACGATCCCACGGGCCACCCGGGGTGGTCTTCATCAGGGTGAAGGTGATGATCGAGACGACGAAGAGGACCGGGACGATCCAGAGCACCCGTCGCACGATGTAGCCGACCACGGCACACGCCTCCTCTGTTAGCCAGGGCTCGTCAGTTGCCGACGGCCCCGGATCCCGAACTGCTCCGGGATGCGGGGCCGTCGGGTGGACCGGCGGACCGGTCCACCCGAGCGGTGTCGTTCAGGCGCCTCGCCTGAACTCCTGCGCTACCTCACTCCATCGCAAGAATCGTGATGGACGTGTAGAAGTACGCGCCCGTCGCGAAGTCCTGCGGGGTGATCTCAACGTTGTCGACCCAGGGCTTGACCAGGGTGAACCGGCCGCCCCAGCTGATGAAGATGACCGGTGCATCCTCGACCAGCATCTCCTGGGCCTCGTTGTAGATCGCGACCTGGGCATCCAGCTCCGGCTCAACCGCAGCGTCGGCCATGAGGCCATCGAAGTCCTCATTGCAGTACTGCATGTTGTTGTTGCCGCTGGTGCAGGTGTACAGGTCGGTCAGGAAGTTGTTGGGGTGCGGGTAGTCGGCGCCCCAGCCCAGCCGGAAGATGTCGAACGGATCCTCGTTCAGCCGGGTCAGGTAGCTCGACCACTCCAGCCCCTGGAGCTCGACCTCGACGCCGAGGGTGGTCCGCCACTGCTCCTGGAGGAACTCCACCGTCGGCTCGTGATCGGCCTCGGTGTTGTAGCCCAGCTGCAGGGCCAGGTCATCGGCGGTCACGCCCGCCTCAGTCAGGCCAGCCTCGAAATCGGTCACGGCGCCCTCGGGGTCGTACGCGATCCCGATGTCGTCCTGGTGGCCGGGCATGCCCGGCGGCACAGCCGAACCGGCAACCGTGCCGATCCCGTTGCGCAGGGTGCTGATCAGCGTCTCCTTGTCGACCGCCTTGGTGAAGGCGTGCCGCAGGGACTGGCTGGCCCCGAAGACGCTGGTGTCGCGCATGTCGAAGCCGTAGTACTCGAGCGACAGGCGGTCGCCCTGGACCACCTGCTGGCTCAGGTCCGCATCCTCGCGGACGCGCGCCACCTCGGCCGACGGGACGCCCACGATGTCGATCTCATCGTTCTCGTAGGCGGCCAGCGCCTGGGCCGGGTCGGAGATCACGGTGAACTCGATCCGCTCCAGGTTGGAGGCCGGGCCTGCGGACCACTCGGGGTTCGGGACCAGGGTGATGGACGCCTCGTGCTCCCACTCTTCCATGATGTAGGGGCCGGACGAGACGTAGCCGTCCGCTTCGGCGAAGACGAAGTCCTCGCGCAGCGGCGCGGTGACCCACAGCGTCGCGATCGACACGAAGTAGGCCGCCGGGTGGGAGAGGGTGACCTCGAATGTGGACGCGTCAAGGGCGGCCACGCCAAAGTTCTCGAGCGCCGCGTCAACCTCGGCGTCGTTCTCCGGATCGGCCCCGTAGACCTCGGCGGCGCCGGCGATGTCAAGCATCACGTAGCTGTAGTCCGCCGCGGTGCGCGGGTCGATCAGGCGCTTCCAGCTGTAGACCAGGTCCTCGGCAACGATGGGGCTGCCGTCGGAGTAGGTCACCCCGTCCTTCAGGGTGAAGGTCACGACTGTTCCGTCGTCGCTCAGCTCCCATTCGGAGGCGAGACCGCCCTCGGCGGTGGTGTTGAGCGACGAGTCGAAGTAGACGAGCGGCCGCGCCAGCTGCGTCAGGATCGTGATCGAGACGCTGTCGGATGCGCGGTTGGGATCGAGGGTTGCCGGCTCGCCCGAGAGCGGGAGCCGGAGCACCTGCTCGACTGCCGGAGCGGACGGCGAGGCCCCGTCGGACGCGCCGCCAGCAGTCTCCGACGGATCGCCGGTGCCACAGGCAGCGAGAACGAGCGCAAAGGCCATGAGGGCGCCGAACGTTCGCTTATGCCACATATTCCTTCCTTTCGCCGTAATCGGCGTTGCGGAGACGCCGCCCTGAGCGGCGCATCGGTCTGCCCGCCATGAGCTCGAAACCTCGATGCTCGCGGTGACCGTCGAGTCCATGACGTTCAGGTGATCGTCGCCGGTGATGCCTCCCTTTTACTCCTCCATCCTGCTGCGACCAACGCTCGGTCCGGATGGGTCGCGCTGGGCGGCCCCGGACCGGATCCGAGAAGTGGTGGCGCCGCGCGGGTTCCTGCCGGGCAACGCGATACTGGGCCGGGGCGCAACGGCGCGCACATATTGGCCCCTTAACGCGTGCGGAGTCAAGGAAGCACCCGAGCATGCACCTTCCGTAGGTTGTCTACCCCCGAAGGTTACGATTCGTTCACTAATCGACCCAGGCAAAGGCGCGGGCGCTGCCGATCTGCTCCACGTCGACCCCCCGCCCGCTGATCTCGAACGGAGTCGGAGCCCCCGGGCGCACGGGATCGCCGGCCCTGGCGGAGACGACCGCACCCACGAACGCGCCTTCGGCGTCGAAGAACGCGACGCCCACGGTGGGGCTGGCCGGGCGCTCGGCGCCGCCGCGCTGGATCAGGGAGCCGGTCACCGTGGTCGTGCCGCTCGCGCTGGTCCAGGTCAGGTCCTCGACCGCGATCGGCTGCGCGGGGACGTCATCCATGCCGCGGGTGGGGCAATACTTGATGTGGGTGACCAGGTCACCCACCCCGCTCCCACTCCCCTGGGCGGGCTGGCCACCCATCAGGTACACGCCACGCTCGCCCGGTTGCAGGATGGCCGGGCTGGGAAAGAACCGCCCTGCCCGGGTGTAGACCAGGTTGTCACCCTCCTCCCACTCCAGCCGAACGGCCGGGGTGTAGAGCTCCTGCGGCTCGTAGTCGTACAGCGTGTTGAGGAAGGTGACCGGCTCGTCGCCGGTGTTCCGCAGCTCGAAGTACATGCTCACGTAGCCGTCCACGATCCGGACGTGCTGCACCATCTCGCCGCGGAACGGCTTGACCGGGCCCGGCGGCGGTCCCTGGACCCGCTCGAAGGCGGCATCGGCGACGGCCGATGGCGACGGCTCCGGCGTGGCGCTGGCGGCTCCTCCCGGCCCGGGGGCGCAGGCCACCAGCAGCAGCGCGACCGCAGCCGACAAGCCACCCACCCGGCGCGCGGTCCGGGGGGTCCGCAGCGTGGCCGCGGTCACCGCAGCAGGCCGGACACCGGTCGCGGGACGGGGCGAGTGGTCGCGACCGCGTCGCCGGTCGAGGTATAGGTCATGATGACCGAGAAGCGGCCGGCGGCCGGCGGCGGGAGCGGCGTGCTCGGATACCAGACCCGTGGCTTGACGTACGGCGGCGGGTCGGTGGGCATCGCGTTGGCGCGCGGCTCCGGCTGGCCGGCGGCGGCGCCGAACTGGAAGCTGGCGGTCGACTCGTCGCCACCAACCCCGACCGCGCCGAGGGCCAGCACCAGGGCGACGGCGGCGGCCGCGCCGGCCGCCCGCAGCCCGAACAC
>JBOGSY010000015.1:0-15469 GCA_050691915.1 Candidatus Limnocylindria bacterium
GAGGAGGCCGTCGAGCCGGAGCGGATCCAGGTCCTGCCGCTGGTCGCCCTGCGCGACACGGTCATCTTCCCGGAGATGATCGTCCCGCTGCAGGTCGGCCGCGACCGCAGCGTGAAGGCGCTGGACCGCGCCGTCCGCGCCTCGCAGCCGGTGGCGCTCGTCACCCAGCGCTCGTCGGAGACGGAGGACATCGCCGCCGTCGACGAGCTGTACCCGATCGGCACCCTGGCCAAGATCGCGCAGGTCATCAGGCTGCAGGACGGGACCATCCGGGCCATCGTCCAGGGCCAGCGCCGCATCCGGCTGCTGGACCTGGTGCAGACCGATCCCCACCTCGAGGCGCGGGTCGAACTGATCGGCGACGAGCAGGCCGCGACCCTGGAGGTCGAGGCGCTGATGGCATCGGTCCAGGCCCAGATCGAGCAGTACGTGAGCTCCGGGGCATCGGTCCCACCCGAGGTGGCGGTCGCCGCCCGGAACATCACCGATGGCGGGCTGCTGGCCGACATGGTCGCCTACAGCCCGGAGATGACGACCGAGCTGCGCCAGCAGCTGCTGGAGACGATCGACGTCGCCGAGCGGCTGCGCACGGTCAGCGGGTTCCTGGCCAAGCAGATCGAGGTGCTCGAGCTCAAGGGCAAGATCCAGAGCGAGGTCAAGTCCGAGATGGACAAGACCCAGCGCGAGTACATCCTGCGCGAGCAGATGAAGGCCATCCAGAAGGAGCTGGGCGAGGACGACCCCGCCGTGGCCGAGGCCACGGAGCTGCGCAAGCGGGTCGAGGAGTCAGCCATGCCCGACGAGGTCAAGGAGAAGGCCCTCAAGGAGGTCGACCGCCTGGCCCGCATCCCGTCCGCCTCGCCGGAGCAGGGCGTCATCCGCACCTACGTCGACTGGCTGGTGAGCCTGCCGTGGGGCGTGGAGACCGCGGACGACCTGGACCTGGACGACGCCGAGCGGGTCCTGAACGAGGACCACTACGGCCTGGAGAAGCCCAAGGAGCGGATCCTGGAGTACATGGCCGTGCGCAAGCTGGCCGAGAAGATCCGCAGCCCCATCCTGCTGTTCGTGGGCCCGCCGGGCGTGGGCAAGACCAGCCTGGGCAAGAGCATCGCCCGCGCAATGGGCCGCAAGTTCGTGCGCATGAGCCTGGGCGGCATCCACGACGAGGCGGAGATCCGCGGCCACCGGCGCACCTACATCGGTGCCCTGCCCGGCCGAGTGATCCAGTCGATCAAGACCGCCGGCAGCGCCAACCCGGTCTTCATGCTCGACGAGATCGACAAGGTGGGGATGGACTTCCGCGGCGACCCGTCGTCGGCGCTGCTGGAGGTCTTGGACCCGGAGCAGAACAACACCTTCCAGGACAACTACCTGGAGGTCCCATTCGACCTGTCCAAGGTGCTCTTCATCGCCACCGCCAACATGCTCGACACCATCCCGGCCGCGCTGCGCGATCGGATGGAGGTGATCCAGCTCCCGGGCTACACCCAGCTGGAGAAGCTGCGCATCGCGCAGCGCTTCCTGATGCCCAAGCAGCTGGAGAACCACGGGCTCAACGACGAGCGGCTGACGATCACCGAGCCCGCCATGGTGCGCCTGATCCAGGCCTTCACCAAGGAGGCCGGGGTCCGCAACCTGGAGCGCGAGATCGCCAACGTGGCGCGCAAGGTGGCGCGCCGGGTGGCGGCGGACGCATCGGTCCAGGTGGTGGTGGAGCCGGAGCAGCTGGAGGAGTTCCTGGGCCCAGCGCGCTTCGAGTACGGCGAGCTGGACGCGGAGGACCAGGTGGGGATGGCCACCGGGCTGGTGGTCAGCGACGCCGGCGGCGACATCGTCCAGGTCGAGGCCACCCGGATGGAGGGCAAGGACGAGTTCATCCTGACCGGCCAGCTGGGCGACGTGATGAAGGAGTCGGCTCGCGCCGGGCTGTCGTACATCCGGGCGCGGACCAAGGAGCTGGGTCTGGACCCGGGCATCTTCGAGAAGCTGACGCTCCACATCCACGTCCCGGCCGGAGCCACGCCCAAGGACGGCCCCAGCGCCGGGGTGACCATGGCCACGGCCGTGGCCAGCCTGCTGACCGGCCACCCGGTGCGGCGCGACCTGGCCATGACCGGCGAGATCACCCTGCGCGGGCGGGTGCTGCCCATCGGCGGGCTGAAGAGCAAGCTGCTGGCGGCGCACCTGGCCGGGGTCAAGACGGTCCTCATCCCCACGCGGAACGAGAAGGACCTGGTGGACGTGCCGCAGGAGATCCGCGACCAGCTGCGCATCGTCGGTGTCGAGACCATGGACGAGGTGCTGGCCGAGGCCCTGATCGCGGAGGCGCGTCCCGCCGCCCGCATCAAGGCCGAGCGGGCCGCGCGCCAGAAGCGGGTCACCACTCGCCGGCGCGGGAAGAAGCGGGAGGAGGAGGCGCCCATCGCCGCCACTCCCAGGCCCCGCGTCGACCAGCCGCCGGCCGGAGCCGCCTAAGGAGGCCCGGGCGGGAGGACCGCGTCTCGCTGACGGTTTTGACGGTTTGGCGTAGGATTGGACCGATGCCGACCACCGACCAGCACTGGCTCAGCACCGGGCAGGCGGCACAGGCGCTCGGCGTGCGATCGATCAACACCGTCAAGCGCCTGATCCGCGAGGGGCGGCTGCGTGCCATCCGCCCCGGTGGCCACTTTCGGGTTTCGGCCGAGGACGTGCGGCGCCTGGCATCGGCCTCGACGCCCGCGGATCCTCGGCGCGCCGATCGCGAGCTGATCGGCTCCTGGGCCCGCCGTCACGGGGGGCGCGACTGGTCCTGTTCGGATCCGCGGCGCGCGGCGAGCTGACCCCCGCCAGCGACGTCGATCTCGCCTTCGAGCTGCTGCCGGGCCACGAGATCGGCCTGTTCGAACACGTGCTGATGCGCGATGAGCTGGCGGAGCTGTTCGGTACCGGCGTGGACCTTGGATCGGTGTCCAGCCTGCGCCCGTCCATCCGCAGCCGCGTCGATCAGGAAGGGGTCACCCTGTATGGCGAGGCGATGAGGAGCGGCTGGACGACTTCGAGAAGCGGCGGAGGCCGCGCTGGGGTACATGCAAGGTCGAGGACGCGAAGAGCTGGAGACGAACGAGATGCTGGCCGCGGCGCTGACCCACAAGATCATCGTCATCGGAGAAGCGGCCTCCGCGGTATCCGAGGAGACGAGGCGGCAGCTGCCGGACGTGCCCTGGCAGCTGATGATCGGCATGCGCAACGTGATCGTGCACGCCTACTGGCAGATCGACCACTCGGAGCTGTGGCGCACGGTCAGCGACGACCTGCCCCGCGTCCTCCGGGCCCTTCCGGCGCGTGACCGGTAGCCATGGAGTACAAGGACTACTACCAGGTCCTGGGCGTCCCCAAGACGGCGACCCAGGCCGAGATCAAGAAGGCCTATCGCCGCCTGGCGCGCGAGCTGCATCCCGACCGCAACCCGGGTGACGTGGCGGCCGAGAAGCGCTTCAAAGAGGCGAACGAGGCGCACGCCGTGCTGTCCGACCCGGACAAGCGCACGAAGTACGACCAGCTCGGAGCCAACTGGCAGGCCTACGAGCAGGCCGGCTTCGGCGGCGAGGGCGCCAGCAACTGGGCCGGCTTCGGCGGGGCCCCCGGCGGGACGCGCTGGGAGTACCGCCGCGTCGCCCCGGAGGACCTGGGCGGCTTCAGCGACTTCTTCCGCGCCTTCTTCGAGGAGGGGGATGGCTTCCGAACGGCTGGACCGATGGGTGCCGGCAGCCCGGCCGGCGGCAGGTTCGAGCAGGTCTTCGACTTCGGCGACCTGGCCGGGCCGGCCGCCGGGTCGCGGCGCGCGGGCGGGGCCCGCCTGTCACAGGCCCAGGCCGTCGCCGAGGTCACGCTGGCCGAGGTGGCCCGCGGGGCGGAGCGGATGGTCGACGTCGACGGTCGCCGGCTGCAGGTCAAGATCCCGGCCGGCGTGGCCGACGGGGCGAAGATCAGGCTGAAGGGTGGCGGCGTGCGCGGCGACGGCCAGCGTGGCGACCTGGTCATCAACGTCCGGGTCAAGCCGGACCCGCGCTTCGAGCGCCGCGGCGCGGACCTCGTCACCGAGCTGCCGCTCACCCTGGCGGAGGCGATGCTCGGGGTGGAGGTCCCGGTGCCCACACCGACCGGCGGCGTCAAGCTGCGCATCCGCCCGAACACCCAGAACGGCCAGGAGATCCGGCTGCGCGGCCGCGGCCTGCCGCGTCGAGGCGCCGGCGACAAGGGCGCTAGCGGCGACCTGGTGGTCACCGTCCGCGTGGTCCTGCCCCAGCTGGACGACAAGGCCCGCGAGGAGGTGGCCGACATCCTCTCCCGCCAGCCGCAGCCCAACCCGCGACGTGACGGGAAGCTGCACTAAGCGAAAGGGATTGGCCCTATTCGGCCGCTGGCTGGGGACTGCCTCCAGGTCATCCGCCAGCCAGGCGGTGCGGTCCTAGGGCAACGGGCGGGATGGCGCGAGTGTGTACGGCTCGTCGGAAGAAGCCTGTGAGGCCGATGCCGGGGTAGTAGTCAAGGGGACCCGAAGTTGCGGCTCCGACAAGGGCTTGGCGGCGCTCAACTATGGTCCACCGAGCGCCCTGTCGGGCTCGGCTGACGCAGGTCGGAGCCAACACCTTTATGCCGACCGGCTGGGATATGGGTGAAGTTGTCGCTCGTCCGACGCTCTCGGCGCCGGCCAGGTTGATGAGCTTCTAGGGTGGTGATGAAGGCGGAAGCTGTCGCGCGGAGAACGCTAGCCGCCGAAGGCCCACACTCCATAGCCCCCGGACTGTTCGAGGCGAATCAAGAGCCGTGGGCCGAAATCGGGTCCCTCGCCGCTGGTGTCGAGGAGCCAGAGATTCCGTACGTGCGTGCGCGTTCTTCAGCTGGTACAACACTGGCCACCGCCACGCGGGCATCGCCCTCTACACGCCCGCCGACGTCCACCACGGTCGCGTCCCGGAGCTGGAGCAGGCGCGCGCCTCCACCCTGGCCGCCGCCTATGCGGCTCATCCCGAGCGCTTCGTCCGTCACCCGCCCAGGCCGCCCGAGCTGCCGACCGCGGTCTGGATCAACAAGCCGCTCGAGAAGGAGGTGCCGACTCAGTAATCGATCGAGGCCGGTGTCTCACCCGTGTTGACAGGTTCCGCGACGCCCTAGCCGAAGCGTTTCACGCTCACCCGGTCGCCGCCGCCCGGCGGTGGTTATCGTGCAGCAATTGAAACGACATTCCGGATCGGGACGGTGGCTTCGGCGCAGTCCGAGCGTGCTCAGACGCGCCACTTGACCATCATCGCAGTCGTGTTCGCACGTACCAGAGCCACAGGCCCACACCGACCAACTCCGTCGCCGACACCAACCGCACCCACGCACTCGACAGAGGGTGCAGTAGGAATAGAACGATCACGAGTTGGCCGATTCCGAGCACGATGCCCACCCACAGCAGTGTGACGAGCCGGGTCATCCGCCCTCCTGCGTAGGCTCGGCCGGCGAGCACCTTGGGTAACACGCCCCTGATCCGCTCAGGCGCGAACTCTGGACTCAGGATCACGACAAGGAAGAGGACCGCGGCGGACACGAGAGCGGCGAGTGGCAGATCGCTCATTACGGTTTGCCGCCCGACGGAGCCAGGAGATGCTGCTCGGCATAGGTAGCGAGCGCTTGGGCCCAGGCGACGATGCTTCCGTAGATGAAGCTGCCAAGGTTGGAGCTAACTCGAAGGACAGAGCCGGCGGCACCTCCGGCGCATCCGATGCCCGTCTCCAGCCCATCGCCGGTTCGGCCGCCGAAAGCCTGTGACACATACGTTGCTCCGCAACCCAGTGCCGCGCCAGCAACCACCCGCGCCGGACCATAAGAGATGCCTCCAATAGGCCCGCCAGCGACCCCGGCGCCGGCAGACAGCGCCGCATCCACCGGATTGAGTCCTCTCCCCACGTCGTGCAAGGGGTCACGCTGCTCGACGACATTTGTGACGACGTTCGCGCCAACGGTGCTCACCAGATAGGAGCCAACTCCGATAGCCGCACCAATGCACGCCGGCGCGAGGAAGATGAGAGGACCAATGCACCGTCCGCTCGGATCGACCGCCACCGTCGGCATGTTCCGCACGTAGACGTAGGCCCCAACGTAGGGGTCGGTCAGGAGCGGCTCGACCGGGTCGGTGGACAGGAACCGTCCCGTGCCTGGGTCGTACTGGCGTGCGCGGAGGTGCACGAGGCCAGTCGGATCGGTCACCTCGCCTGTGAACCCGAACGGCAGGTCCGGCGCGCCGGCGGCAAGGCCACCGGTGCGCTCGGCGCCGAACGGGGTGTACTCGGCCCACGCGAGCGGGTCGCCCGACGAGTCGGTCACGTCGACGAGCGAGCCGAGGCCGTCGGCGTGGTGGTAGGCGGTCCTGCCGCCGGCGACGGTGGCGATCGGGCCGAGGCCGTACGTGCTGCGCCGAACGACGCCCGAGCCGTCGCGCTCGATCGCCAAGTGCGGCAGGCCGTGGTTGAGGTCCCACAGCCAGGCGGTGGTCGAGCCGCCCGAGGTGACGCTCAGCCGGCGGCCTTCGCCGGCGTACGTATATGTCTCGGTCGTGCCGCCAACGGTCGCGCTGAGGAGCCGGCCGGCGGCATCCCAGGCGAAGGTGTCGGTGCCGGCGGTCAGGCTGTTGCCGTTGGCGTCGGAGGTGTAGACGATGACGGGCTGGCCGGGCGGCGTGACCGACGTGAGCCGGTCGCCGTCGTCGTAGGCGTAGGTCATCGCGCCGAGGTACGTCGCCTCGGTCAGGCGGTTGCCGACCGGATCGTACGTGTACGTCACGAAGATGTCGGCCGGATCGGGCGGGGTCGGGTCGGCCGGGCGTGAGACGCCGGTCGCCGAGCCACAGTCGACGCACGGCGCGGGTGACGCCCCCGGACCCCACGGGCAGGTCGCGTCCCAGCAGGCGCCAGTCAGGCGGTGCAGGTCGTCGTAGCGGTAGCTGATGGTGCCCTCACGCGTCGTCAGCGCGGTCGGGTTGCCGACGGCGTCCCGCTGATAGGTGAAGCGGCTGAGCAGGTCGGCGTCGGTGCTGTGGACGACCTCGGCCAGGCGGCCGGCGGCATCGTAAGCGGAGCGGGCGGTGTAGCCGTCGGGCGTGGCGATGGTCGCGACGTTGCCGGCGGCGTCGTAGCCGTAGGTCGTCGTGGCACCGTCGGCGGTGGCGGTGGCCAGTCGCCCGTCGTCGTCGAAGGTGTACGTGGTGACGGTCGTGTCGGGATACGTGCGCGACGTGATGTTGCCGGCCGGATCGTAGGCGTAGCCGAAGGCGTCGGTACCGCGGGTCACCGCGGTCAGCCGGTCGAGGTCGTCGTAGGCGTAGGTCTCGCTGCCGGCGCCGTCGGTCATGGTCGTCAGGTTGCCGTTGGCGTCGTAGGCGTGGGCCACGTCGGGGGTGGTCGGGTCGGCGTAGTCGACCCCGACGAGGCGGTCGAGCTCGTCATAGGTGAAGGTCGTGGTGTGGCCGTTCGCGTCGGTCCGAGTAGCGACGTTGCCGGCTGGGTCGTAGGTCAGCGTCCAGGCGTGGTCGAGCGGATCGGTCGTGGTCGTCAGGCGGCTGACGCCATCGTAGGCGTACGTCGTGGCGTGGGTGTTCGGATCGGTCCGGCTGATCAGGTTGCCGACGTCGTCGTAGACGTAGGTCGTGACCGAGTCGAAGGCGTCGGCCACGGAGGTCAGGCGGTTGGCGGCGTCGTAGGAATACGCCGTGACGTGGTTCAGCGCGTCGGTCACGCTGAGCAGATTGCCGGCCGGATCGTGGGCGTTCGTGGTGATGTGGCCGAGGGGGTCGGTCGTCGTCAGCAGCCGGTCGGCGGCGTCGTATGTGAACGTCGTCGTGAAGTCGGCCGGGGTGGCGCCGGGCTCGTTGCCACGCGGGTCGACCACGCTGGTCAGGCGCCCCGCAGCGTCGTAGGTCATGGTCGTCGTGTTCCCGAGCTGCGTTGTCACGGTGGTCAGGTTGGCCTCTGCGTCGTAGGCGTACGTCATCGTCTTGCCGTTAGGGGCGGTGAGGCTGGTGAGGAGGCCCCTACCCGCCGACGATGGACGCTCAAAGTGCTCGGCGACCTCCTCCACGCTGAGCGCCCGCGTGTAGATGCTCGCCTCGTCCAGAGTCGTCAGGGTCTCGAAGTTGGCCGTCCCGCCGCGGCTAAAGAGGTAAAAGGTGTCGTTCGCGAAGTTGCCGCTCGTGTCCTCGCCGTTTGAGACGTAAGAGATTGACTGTGGCTCGGCGTCGACATAGGCCAAGACCGCGGATCCGGGAGCCTCGCTGCGATCGATGACGATCGCGTAATGATGCCACTCGCTGGCAGATGGGCGGGGGAAGCTGTAGCCGCCGCTCCCATCGCCGAGGGCGACCCGATAGGCGCCATTGCTCGACGACGGCAGGACGCGGAAGCCGGAAGGGTTCGAACTGCTGTTGGCCGTGAGCTCGAACAGGATGCCGCTGTCGTTAGCCCAGCTCGCTTGGTTGGCCCAGTACTCGATGGTTGCCACCTGCGTCGCCGAGAGGTTCATGGGCACCGACCCATAGGAATTGACCGCTTCCCCATCGCCCGGTCGCAGCGCGGTGCTGTCGGCGATGGCGCCGCTGGTCGCCACCAAACCCTGACTCGTCACATCCGAGCTGGCGATGCCACGCTGGTAGTGGGACAGTGCCGGGACGCTGCCCAAAGCGGTGTAGACGGCCACCGCGTCGACCCGGCCCTGGAGGCGTCGCGCCCCATTGCTCAGCGCCCCGATCCGCCAGATGCCATTCCACATCCCGGTGCCCTGTCCCGCTTGGAACTTGTCCTGGGCCCCGTTGATGTACCACTTCTCGCTGCCATCGGTGGCCCGGTGGTAGGCGACGTGGTACCAGGTATTTTGGCTCAGGCTGGCGTTGCTGGTGAACGCGGATTGTCCGCTGAAGGCGGCCTCCAGTTTGCCGGTACTGTTGCGGATGCGCAGCTCCGCCTCACCGTTGACGCTGCTGTCGAGGGCGGCGAGGGTGGCGAAGGTCTGGTTGGCACTGTTGAAGCCTTCCCAGTAGACCCACATCTCGATCGAGAACCCAGCGCCCAGGTTGAGATCGGGCACGAGGATCCCCTGCTGGCCGAGCTCTCCGTCGAAGCGGATGCTCGTCCCGCCGTCGAAGATGCCGGGCGCCTGGCCGAGAGTCGCCCCAGCCCCGACCGTGCTGTCGTGGCCGCCTACCACGTCGGTGGCGGTGTTGCCGCTCGTCTCGTCCAGTGGGTAGTAGGCCACCGTATTGCCGTCGCCGGCGATCAGGCCGGTGTAGCCTCCTGGAGTCTCATCAAGGTGGTAGTAGCGATCCGGAGCTGACGTGCCAACCAGGTCGCGATAGTCGGCTGGCGGCCCCGATCCGCGGCCGAAAAGGGTGATCGCACCGGTGGGCTCTGTAGTCTGGATGACGTTGCCGACAGCGTCGTATTCGAAGCTGGTCGCGTTGCTGCGGCCATCGGTGTAGCTAGCCACATCGTTGAGCTCGGTGTAGGTCCATGACTCCTCGTACGACAGCGGCGCCGGAGCCGTACGGGTCAGGAGGCTGCCCGCGCCGTCGTAGGTCATGGTCGTCGCGTTGCCGCGCGGATCGGTGATCGCCGTTCGATTGAAGGCGGCGTCATAGGCGTAACTGGTGGTGTTGCCCAGCGGATCAGTCGTCGATTGCAGGACGTTCCCGTCGTAGACGTCGATCCACACCCCGCCACGGGCGTCGGTGTAGGTGCTGGTCTGGGTGGCCGGATCCCAGCCGAAGGTGCCCGTCTGGTCGACGGCGTTGGTTTGCGAGCTTATCCGGCCGTCGGCCCCGTAGGTGTTGGTGACCAGGGCGTGGTTGTTGGGGTCGGTAATGCTCGTGAGCCGGTCGGCCGCATCGTAGGCGTACCGCCAAACGCCATCAAGCGTATCGGTGACGGTCGCCAGCCGGCCCGAGGGGTCGTATTCGTAGCTGACGCTGCGGCTTGGCGGCCCGTCGACGCTCATCAGCCGATCGTTGGCATCATGGCCGAGGGTGACCGTGCGCCCGACGGTGTCGGTGATCGTCGTCAGGAGATCGGCGGTGTAGCCAAAGGTCAGCGCGTTGGCGTTGCGGTCTCTCAGCTCCAGGAGGCGTCCGTCGGCGGCGAACTGGTAGGTCACCTGGTCACGACGGGTCAGCTCGAAGGTGCCGTCTCCGAGTTGGGCCAGGGCGCTGTAGGCGGCGGTGGGCGCGTCAAAGCCGCCTGATCCGTCTGGCACATACACCAACTGCGCGCCGTCCTCGGCATGGAAGCGGACGGCGCCAGCAGGCGCGAATGCCAAGCGCGCGGCATAGCTGTGCGTCCATCCTGGGCCGAGAGTGCCGACAGTGGCGTCGAGCGAGTTATACGTGCGCGTGAAGGCGAAGCCGAGGCCGCTGCCGGGGAGCGACAGATCGGTCGCGTCGTATGCGTAGTTGCCGAGGGCGGTGTTGACTGGGTCTAACTCGAACCGGGCCAACATCCGGCCATGGCCGCTGCGGCCAAGACCGTAGAGCTGCTCGGCGAGCGGCCCTGGAGACCCAAGGCCGCGGACCGCCACGGCAACCGCCACCCAGTCATACGATCCGCCGAAATCCCAGGTAGGACTGGTTGCATGCGTGCTGCTACCCATCGCCGCGTCACTCTGGCCGAACGCGTTGTTCTGAACGCGGACCAACACGTTCTGCTGTCCCGCTCCAGGTACTGGGTTGGGCGTTGGGACGTTGCTGTCGACGTAGCCTGCAGCATCGACCACCAGGTCGGCGCTCGTGGCGCTCACAGATGAGGTCGGCCCGGTGCCCGAGTTCGTCCCAGTGGCGCTCTCCGGTTGGGCTTGATTCACGCCCGTCAGGTAGCGCCATGCGAACAGCTTGTTGCCGCTGCCGCTCGTTACGCTGACTCGCAGCGTTCCGTTATTCGTGGCATGCTGGGTCGGGTTGGGATCGAGCACCCGCCAGACCGTCATCGGCCCCTCAACGACGACTTGCGTCAGGCTCTGCGAGCCTGCCTGGAAGATGCCATCTGGATACCAAGTGACGCCGGTGATGGCATTTCCGGCTGTCAGGACCGACGCATACAGAGCACGATCGTCATGCTCGGCCTCCACGCGGAAGAATGCATCCGTCGCACGCTCTTACCGTCGGCTGTCCCTTGATTCTCGATGATGGGCGTGCCCGGCAACGGATCCCCGAGTGGCAGATCGGGACCTTCCATGGGCCGCCGGGAGTCCGTCGGCGAAGCGATGGCTCGCGGCGTGAGCGCGTGGACCACGAGCAGCAGGATGAGTACGATCGAAACGTGACGCGCTGGCCCGGACACAGCTCCACCCCATTTGCATGGCTCCACGCCGCAGGGCGATCGCCCGCACCGAGAAACCGTAGCAGACAGCGTGCGTGTCAATGCCTAATTTCCGCATTCCGTCGAACTCGCCGTATGCACATTGACCACCGAAGCAGAATGGGGTTCGCCATCCACCCGACCGATAAGAGCAGTTGGGAGTTGGTAGCCGACCTGTTCGACCCAGCTGCTCAACGCGCTCGTGTGACGATCCGACTGGAGATGCCAGCTCAGCGAACGTCATCAATCGCTGGCATCCTTTAGCCAGCGAATCCATGCCATGTTGAACTGCACATCGACGATGCCAGGTCCCACATTGTGGACATCGGTAGCACCGGTAGGGCTATCCGCGCTCATCCAGGCGCTCGCCGGCCCGGAGAGCGGGCCTGACGGGGCCTACCTGCCCATGTCAGTCCTAATCGTGCTATCTCCTCCACCAGGCTCTCGCGGAGGCGCGGTTGACCGCACGTTGAGTGGCGGCACTGCCCGCCTGGTGACGGGGTCCTCGCGGAGGCCCGGGCATGCGCACTGATCGGTTCACCACGCGCGCCAACGAGGCAATCCTGGCCGCCCAGCAGCTGGCCGAGGGCGAGGGCCACCCGGAGCTGACCGCCACCCACCTGCTCCTCTCCCTGGTCGACCAGCCTGACGGTGTGGTGCCGGCCGTGATCGAGAAGCTGGGCCTGGAGCCGGCGGCGATCGCCGACGCGGCGCGGCAGCAGCTCGCCCACCTGCCCCGCGTCAGCGGCCAGGGCACGCAGCTGGCCATGTCGAACGAGGCGCGGCGCATCCTGTCCGACGCGCATCCCCTGGCAGAGCGCATGCACGACGAGTACGTCTCGACAGAGCACCTGCTGCTCGCCATGATCGAGGATGCGGCCGGCAACGACGCCAAGCGGCTGCTGGAGCAGAACGGGGTGACGGGGACATCGGTCCTGGAAGCCCTCAGCGGCATCAGGGGAAGCCAGCGCGTGACGAGCGAGAACCCGGAGGCGACCTACCAGGCCCTGGAGAAGTACGGCCGCGACCTGACCGATGCCGCCCGCCGCGGGCAGCTGGACCCGGTGGTCGGCCGGGACGAGGAGATCCGCCGCGTCATCCAGGTCCTGTCCCGGCGCACCAAGAACAACCCGGTGCTGATCGGCGAGCCGGGGGTCGGCAAGACCGCCATCGTGGAGGGGCTGGCCCAGCGGATCGTGCGCGGCGACATCCCCGAGGGGCTGCGTGACAAGCGGGTGGTGGCCCTGGACCTGGGCGCGCTGGTGGCCGGCGCCAAGTACCGCGGCGAGTTCGAGGAGCGCCTGAAGGCGGTCCTCAAGGAGATCACCGACTCGGCCGGCGAGATCGTGCTGTTCATCGACGAGCTGCACACGGTCGTGGGCGCCGGCGCCGCCGAGGGCGCCATGGACGCCTCCAACCTGCTCAAGCCGATGCTGGCCCGCGGGGAGCTGCACTGCATCGGTGCCACCACCCTGCACGAGTACCGCAAGCACATCGAGAAGGATGCGGCGCTGGAGCGGCGCTTCCAGCCGGTGGTGGTCGACCAGCCGGGCGTGGAGGACACCATCAGCATCCTGCGCGGCCTGCGCGAGCGCTACGAGGTCCACCACGGGGTGCGCATCACCGACTCCGCCCTGGTGGCCGCCGCGGTCCTCTCCAACCGCTACATCACCGAGCGCTTCCTGCCGGACAAGGCGATCGACCTGGTCGACGAGGCGGCCTCCCGGCTCCGGATGGAGATGGACTCCATGCCCGCCGAGCTGGACGAGATCGAGCGGCGCCGGATGCAGCTGGAGATCGAGCGCGAGGCGCTGCGCAAGGAGAAGGACGCCGCCTCGCAGTCGCGGCTGGAGGCGCTGGAGCGCGAGCTGGCCGACCTGCGCGAGCGCGGCGACATGATGAAGGCGCAGTGGGAGCGCGAGAAGGAGGTGGTGGCCGCCATCCGCGCCACCCGCGAGGAGCAGGAGCGCCTGGGCCCAGAGATCGAGGCCGCCACCCGCGCCCAGGACTACCAGCGCGCCAGCGAGCTGCAGTACGGCCGCGCCCGGGAGCTGGAGCAGCAGCTGGCGGAGCAGGAGGAGCAGCTCAAGGCGCTCAAGACATCGGGCTCGCTGCTGCTCAAGGAGGAGGTGGACGCGGACGACATCGCCGACGTGGTGGCCCGCTGGACCGGCATCCCCGTGTCACGCCTGATGGAGGGCGAGACGGAGAAGCTGCTGCGCATGGAGGATCGGCTCCACGCCCGGCTCATCGGCCAGGACGAGGCGGTGATGGCCGTGTCGGACGCCATCCGCCGCGCCCGCGCCGGCCTGAAGGACCCCAAGCGGCCCATCGGCTCGTTCATCTTCCTTGGCCCCACCGGGGTGGGCAAGACGGAGCTGGCCCGCGCGCTGGCCGAGTTCCTGTTCGACGACGAGAACGCCCTGGTCCGGATCGACATGAGCGAGTACATGGAGAAGTTCGCCGTCTCGCGGCTGATGGGCGCCCCGCCCGGCTACGTCGGCTACGAGGAGGGTGGCCAGCTGACCGAGGCCGTCCGCCGCCGCCCGTACCAGGTCGTGCTCTTCGACGAGATCGAGAAGGCCCACCCCGACGTCTTCAACGTCCTGCTCCAGCTGCTGGACGACGGCCGCCTGACGGACTCGCAGGGCCGCACGGTCGACTTCAAGAACACGGTCGTGATCATGACCTCGAACATCGGTTCGGGCTCGCTCATCGAGGCGGCCGAGCGTGGGACCGATGCCTTCGCCGCCGCGGCTGACGCGGTCCGCCTCCAGCTGCGCGAGCACTTCCGCCCCGAGTTCCTGAACCGGGTGGACGAGATCATCGTCTTCCAGCCGCTCTCCGAGGCGCAGCTGGCCGAGATCGTGAGCCTGCTGCTGGCCGGGGTCGAGCGCCGGCTGGCCGAGGCCGGCATCTCCCTGGAGGTGACCGATGCCGCCCGCGCCCACGTCGCGCGCGAGGGCTACGACCCGACCTACGGCGCCCGTCCCCTGCGCCGAGCCATCCAGCGCCTGATCGAGAACCCGCTGGCCCGGCGGATCCTGGGCGGTGACTTCGCCGCCGGTTCCACGGTGCGGATCGATGCCAATCCCGACGGCCTGACCTTCACTCAGGCGGAGGCACCCGCCCGCGCGGTCTCGGCCTGAGGCGCACGGCTTCCGGGAAAGTCCGCGACCTCCCGTACGCGCTTCCCGCGGGATGGGTCTCCCGCGGCGTCAGCAGGCGCCGTTTGCTCTCAGGTGTGACTGTCAGTCACCTTAGAGACAACATCGGCGGATCTGGCCGCCTCGGCGAGCATCCGTCGTGCTCAAACCCGGCCCACGGACGTGCCTCCAACGGGCCGGATGGTCTCTAACGTGACCCACATCCGACATTTGAGAAGTTTTCACGCCTAGCGCCGGCCGGTCACGCCTAGCGTGGACCTGACCGATGCCGCCGAGCTGGAGCGGCTCCAGGCGGCCCTGCCGCTCGACCGGCCGCATGCCAAGGAGGTCTCGGCCACCGACGTGGAGGAGGACGAGTAGCGGGCGGTCGGAGCCGATGCTCGACGACCGCCCGCGGGGGCTGGTTCGCACAGGGCGCGGCGCGCATCGCCTCACACCTGCGCCAGCAGGTCCAGCGGGAAGGGCGGCATGGCCAGCGGCCGGACCGCCAGCCGCAGCAGGAGCAGCGGCGAGTCGTCCCCCGCCGCACGGTTCGACTTCAGCTCGCCGCAGCCGGTGCAGCGATGGATGAGCACCCACTCCCCCCTGCCGCGGACGCTGATGGCGATGGGCTCCATGCCGGAGCCGCAGGCATCGGTCATGCGCCGGTCGCCCGGTCGCCCGTCGACGTGACGCGACCACAGGCAGGCTGGGCAGTGGTTGCGGTGCTGCGTGGCCGGCGCGTCGGTCGGGACGTCGAGCCGGCAATGCACGCAGCGGAAGGAACGCGGAGCCTTCAAGCGGTGTCTCCCATCGGGCTTGAACGATTGGACGAGACCGATGGCGTCGCGCGACGGCCCAACAAAAGAGCCGTCCCGGGCGGGACGGCTGCGGTTCTGCGGCGAGTGCGGCTGAGGCTGCCTAGATCCCGTTCCGGAGGCGCGACGCGAGGACCGTCCC